>CALPJR020000009.1 GCA_943323935.2 Bifidobacterium breve | reverse complement strand
TATGGTACTATGGTATTGCGTGGTGTAATGGAAGAAAAAACCAGTCGTATTGCCGAAGTGATTGTTAGCAGTGTGAAACCATTTGAACTCATGCTTGGTAAAATTATTGGTATTGGCGCGGTTGGATTGACGCAGTTTTTAATGTGGATTATCGTAGTAGTGACCTTAACTGGCGTTGGTATGAGTTTATTGCCAGCAGATATGCAAACTCAACTTCAACAATTACAACAATCAGGTGGACAGATGGGTGCGGCAGGAATGGCACAAGCAAGTGAGTCTGCAAAAAATATTTATGCATTCCAACATGTGCTATCTACCACCAATTGGCCATTGATTATTGGACTCTTCTTATTTTATTTTTTAGGTGGTTTCTTATTTTATGCTTCTTTGTTTGCAGCTGTTGGTAGTGTAGTGAATGAAGACCCACAGGATGCACAAAGTTTAATGTTCCCTATTACTATGCCAATTATCTTCTCTTATATTATTACCAATGTAGTGATACAAAATCCAAATACGCCAATGGCTTTTTGGGCGAGTGTGATTCCATTTAGTTCTCCAATGGTGATGATGGCAAGGGTTTCCTACGGTGTACCAACAACAGTCCCTTATTGGGAACTGGCATTGAGTATGGTTACACTGATTGGTGGATTCTTATTAACTACATGGTTAAGTGCTAAGATTTACAGAACAGGTATTTTAATGTATGGTAAAAAAGTCACCTGGAAGGAAATGATCAAATGGGCATTCTCAAAATCGTAGATTTGGAGAAATATTTTATAGTGCAATACGGATATTCACCCCTGCCCTAGTATTGGTGATTGGAGGGGCGGAAGATATATATGGAGTCGCTTTTCTTTGATCAAAGAAAAATCTCAGACTAATCTTGCTATTCAATACATAGTCTATAGATGGCTGTAAAGTAATTTCTTTTTGTCCTCCCGTGCCATAGGCATTGGTTTGATCCAATCTACTATTGCTATTGAATACATCGCGCAATGCAAAATCAAACCTAAATGTTAAGTCATTCGATAATTTATTATTATTTAAACCCGGGATATTGAAAGGTAATTTTAATCCTCGTTTACGGAAACTTGTTCCAATTACCCACTCCGTACTATTGTTTTCACTCAATTGATAATCTACTAAACTCAATGCCAATAAACGACTCTTCTTGTATTCAAAACGTATTGACCATTGTGAAACTGTAGTGATATTCAAACCTATCAATGGCTCCATTCTTTCACTGATAGTCACATTTGGAATTAAAAAATAAGGAACAAAATTGCCACTTACCGTATCCAAGAAAGAAGGGGCGCCTAACCTATTTATATCGGCATACAATAATGAACTATTGAAGCTATTCATGGAAAAGCTACCATTGTAACCATGGGATAAAGAAATATTGGAGAATACATTAGACAAGCCTGGTACATTTGCTAGTCCATTGTACAATAAATTCCAGTTTGGCATTGGTAACATACCAGAAAATGGATTAGAACGAATATTTGAATTGGTCTGATTTAGTAATGATACATTTTTAGGATCTTTTCCGGTATATGCAGCAATAAATGAAGGAATCAATACATCTTGGGCATACCTACCATAACCAATCGCATATCCATTAGGGTCTTTTTTTTGATCCCAATAAGGATTCAACGCTGCAACTCTATTAGAAATAATTGATCTATAGTTTTCGAAATTTCTAAACTGTGTCGAAATCATATTTGGATCATGTTTGTCAAAAAATGTCTTTAACGCAACATAACTAATATTGAATCCCCCTGCTGACAAAGGATTATTATGTGAACGATACCCATTCATGTTTTCACTTGTATCCTTGAAAAATTCAGTATACTCCTTTGTAAAAGTTTTATCAAATTTCAGGTCGATTATAAAAGTTTTAATTGGCTCAATCATGACTCTTGCGCTTAATCTTTGTTCAAAACCTTGTCTAAACAACAAATTGAAATTTACATCCCTAGTGAATAAACCTTTACGCTCTTGAACATTCAGCCAATTACTGTCTGGCTGCTTACCCATTGCATAATCAAATCCTGGCGCAAGTCCATTGAAGTCTTTATCTATAAACTGCACCCCAGTCATAAAGCCTGGTAAACGACTATTATAATTTTCTGAATAATCTAAAGACGCATTTTGTACCATCGTCAATAAACCAACTAGTGACTTAATTGGCTTAGCTATATTTAACACTTCATTCGCCTTAAGCACCCTCATGGCAATTCGCTCCTGCCTTCTATCTTCCTTCCATTTTTTATATGCCGAATCCCTAGCCTTTCCTGTTAGTCCATTTAAAGCATCTTGCTTTTTAATATATAATTGATTCGATAAAGGAGTGGTTTGATTTGGAGTAGGCACTGAATTTGATAAAGCAGATCTAATGAATCTAGATTTATTGTAAAAATTATTAAAATTAAATTGTGCGTTGATTTGATGCGAAAGCGTGTTTTCGATTGTATTTCCTAAAGAAATTGCTAATCTGCTCGCACCTATCCAATTATAATTGGTGGAAACATTATAACTTGCTAAAATCCAATCAGTCAATGGGAATTTACTGGTTGGTATATCATAACGAATTGTAAATCGCTGATTATACAATGTATTACGCCCACCTCTCAATAACATTCTTGTTAATGAATCTTTTTTCTCCTTGGTATCTATACGACCATCTGGTTCATCTATTCTTGAATTCAAATTGGATACCACATCCAAATTCATAGATCTTGTAATAGGCCAGCGAAGATTAAAAATTCGGCCCATTGTAAAAAATTTATCATAAGTGGTCTCTACTTTATCTGTGGTACCATCAAAAGAATTAACAATCCTAGGTGTATACTCCCCAAATTGGCGATCAAAAATGGTACGATAGCTAATTAAACTTGGTGCAGGAGAAAAATTAAAATCTTTTATTAAAGAGAACCAAGATGATCTAGTCTTGATTAATTTTGAAAATGGCTGATACGACTTTCCATTATTATTAAATGTATAGCCAATGGAACCTCGATGTTTCACAACCTGATTTAATTCAATTAATGGGCTTGTTTGTTGTAATTCAGAATAAGAATAGCTAAAGTCAAAATTACTTAAGCTCAACATAGTATTATTTTTACCTGGCAAAAATCTAACATTGGTAAAATTCAAAGTCTTAATAGAAGTCTCATCGATGGATGCTCTTTTTATTGAATCTCTCATGGCACCTGATGCAGATTTAATCTTGTCTGCATAAAGAATATCCTTATTAAATGGATCAAATTCAGGATTCTCTTGTGTTTTATTCAAACCAGCAAATACAGGTAATGAAATCTTTGCTTGCTTAGGTAATAATTTACCAGCATCAATATTGGTGGCAATATCTAATTGAGTAAACCCAGTTTTAGCACGTTCGTTCATTTTTTGTTCTATGCTTCCAAAACCAGTGGATCTATTATTAACTGAGACCGCAATATTACCTAAATCTGCTAATACCATATCCATTCTTCCTAATGCAGCCCAAGAGCCTCTTTCATCTAAATTTGAAAGCCTTAATTCATTGATCCAAACTTCTGCATCTATGATGCTTTGACCAGAAGTATTTTCAAAGGCAATTAAAATGCCACGTACTTCTCCTAAATTTGGATTACCCATCACAGAATAGGTATGGTTATTGGCTTGAAGCCTTTCAAACTTTCTATTAAAATTAAAATTCTGATTATCCCTATCATTTTTAAGTTTAACTAAATCAATTAAATTCAAATTCATTTCATTCTCTAATGGCCAGACATCTCTTACTTCTGCAATTGAATAGATTTTTCTTTTAGTCGTGGTTAAAGGGATACGAATTTCATAAAAGTTATTTTGGAAATCCTGACCTATACGAAGTACTGCAGTCACAGCACCTTTCTCGACAATATCGGGTTGTCTTTTATTTTCTGCATGCAGGAACATAGACAAGCTTCCGTAACGACGGATATCAATATTCATCGTTTTAAAAACACCCCTCGGTGTAGTATTCTTTTGTAAATTAAATAATTGAACACTTAATGCTTGTTCATTTTGCAATAAGTTCACTCCATTATTACTTAATAATTGAACACGCTCAATCCCCGGAGGCACTAAATAATTCACTGGAGTTCTGTTACCATTTTCTTCTATACTTACTGCAATAGTATTCATGGTAGCTGCATTAGTAGAACCTGAAACTAATTTATACTCTCCAGAGCTATCAATATCGTACATAAACTGTCTCCATTGATTACGGACTAAATCTAGTCGAGCAAAACGAAGGGTAATTGAATCCTCGAAGCCTGTAAGGTACATTCTTAAAAAACGTATTGACTTGTAGTCTCTAATACCACCAATCCTTTTTGCTAAATTAGAGTTAATTGGCACCCTAAATAAATACCAGTTCTCAACGGATTTAGAACCATCGGCTAAAGTAATATTTACTGTTTTTGAATCTGTTACATACCTTGTTGAATTAACCCCTAATCTCCCTTTTTGTAAATCAATCTCGTATTCAAAATACGCTTCTGTTTCATTTAAGGTATTGTCTCTATTTAAATCTTCATTGTCAGGTAATAATGTGGCAGCACTACTAAATTGACTATTACCAGCTAAAGCAGAGTTTCCTTGTGGATTATTAAAGTATTTATACCTACTTAAAATATTCGCATTACTTGCATCATAACTTGCATCACGATACCAAACATAGTTATCAGCTGAAGGATCTTTCTTAAATTGTTGTGCTATATTACTATTGCTAATTTGATTGATCAAATAGGCTCTTTTTATTCTTTCATCATCATCACTTAGACCATCGAATCCAATATCCTGAAATTTTCTGTCTTCTGGATTATTACTAAATGCATTGGTTACTTGTATTGGAATCACAGGTACCCTACCCCAAGTTGAACTATCAATACTTGCAGGTATCGTAGGAGTTGGCATACCGTTCTCATAAAAACGTCTTCCATCTTTTAAGATATCCTCACTCACATTACCTAGGTTTAAAAATAATTTACCTCTTGTAGCCGCCGATCTTATAAATGGATCTTGTACCCAAAACTCAACGTATTCTATAATATTTGTTTCAAAATCGGTTTGATCCAAAGCACGCATAATACCACCCCATTTATCTGACGGATTCTTACTGTTACCATTTGCATCCAAGTCCTTATAATTATAGTTATACGGGCCTCGATCTTTTGGATAATAACTTAAATCAAAAGTAGGTAGTTGAACGTCTGTGATATTGGTTGTTCTTTGAGGGAATAATTCATTGGTAAATACCTGACGAATTCTTGGATCACTTAAAGCTGCAACATTATTTGATAATGGATTATTTGCACTATTTCGGTCTTGTAGATTAGGCTCAATTGTATACCAAGCTAACCTTGCTCTGTTTTTATTGTAGTCAATTGAATCCGCTAAAGCACCTTCTGGAAAACGATCTAATGGAGTGGATGCAAGTGTCCAAGCCGTAAATGGAAACCTTAAATCTATATTGGTTCTTGTGGCTTCAAAATCATCTAAATAAACTAACCCAGTAAGTCCTTTTCCAATTTGTTGCGCATGCCCTGGTTTTAAATAAGCTGCTTCTCCATATGCCACAATGGATGATTTTGCTTTAGTACTATAAAAAGGAAGTTTATCCAAGAGTCTTGTTAAACCAGGTAAATCTTTTTTATAGTTAAAATCAAAGCCATACATCGAATTTTTAATAGGATCTGAGCCAAAATTAGTCTTTGTAAAAAATGGCCGCTCATTTAAACGTGAAGAGGATAATCCAAAATTAAAATTCTTACTAGCTAAGTAATCAATCCTCAATGCTCTAAATCCTCGTTCCTGAAACCCAAAACCTAAATTATTCTCATAAGAAACATTCACTGGAATATTAGAACTCAAAATACCAGGATTGATAATTTTTACATTACCAGATCCATAATCAACAATATAATCAATCCCTTCTCTTAAAATTTGTCCACCAGCACGCACGCTCACAGAGCCTGGAGGAACATTGAAAGCATTTAAGCTAATTTCAGATCCACCAGCACTACCTTTTACTTGACCTTCCATTACAAATCGGTTTAAGTTGGCATAGGTTTGTGCTTCTGCTTTGATATTACGGTATAATTGATTGTAAATATATTTTTTAGAGACATTTGTGTCAACGCCAGCAAATGCAATGTCTTGCAAGTCTTTACCAAAGGGTTCTAATAAAGGAAAAACAATCCTACCCATACTAGACAAGACCGTATAGCCTTCTACATAATCGAATACCCCGTCTGGCTGTGGGTCATTTCGATTATTCAATCTATCTAATTGTAAAATTTTAATCAACGAAATGCCTTCTTTTGCTTTATTGGTAACTGGTAGGTATCTTTTTAATCCAGCACTAGGTTCTTCATATAAAATATTTAATTGAAAATCTTGTTGTTGAATAGCACCAAATAAATCTAAGGAGTACACGTTTTTCATCATCAAATCCCAGATAGGCAAATCTGTTCTTTGAGTAGTTGCTTTCAATAATTTTAAATATAAAATTTGTTGTACACCATTTGTTGGATTCAACGCAACCCCTTCAGAAAATTCCCCTACTTGATATAGTTTACCATTGAAAGTGTATTGAAAAGCAACACCTAATACTTCATCTGCTTGCAAAGGAATATTTAAAGATAAAAATCCAATTTGACCATTAAAAAAGTATTCATTTTCGGTCAGCTTTCTTGCGAATGTGCGCTCATAGTCTTCTGCTGATCTTAAATTAGCAGCAGATAATACACCTGCAACACCAGACGGAACTCTTGAATTTGGATTCCCAATAATTGTTGAATACAAACTATTCGCATTATTATCTGGATAAGGGTTATTGGGATTACGCTCGTATTGCTTTCTTTCACTTCTCAACACTGACTCACCAATATCTGTTAAACCAACTACATCTCTTGCATTGGTTGTTTGGCCATTTCTATTGGTTACCCAAACTTCGATACGCTTAATTTGTATTTGAGAATTAATTACAGGCAATGTACTCATTGCCTTATTGTAATTATTCCTAAAAAATTGTGCTAATAAAAAGTGTCTGTTTTCCTCATAGTCATCCAGTCTTTTTTGGAATCTTTGTGTAGACGACCCTCCCTGTAAGGCCATTGACTGACGTTGAGATTTTTGATTGGCTATGACACCTGAAAGAAATAATTTTCCAAATTGCAATTGAGCCTTCACCCCAAATAAATTTTGCGTACTTGGTATCAAGGTACTTCTTGAAACATAATTAATATTACCTGCTTCAACAAACTTGACTACTTCATCTTTTTTACCAGAATAATTTAATTTAATCTGATTATCGAATCCAAGATTAGATAATGAATTTAAATTGATTGGGAACCTAAGCTTGTCACCAATACTTGCATTCATGCTAAAATTAGTGTTGGCATCAAAATCAAATCCACCGTTTCTTCTAGCCCGTTCAGGCAAGGTTGGATTCTTTACATTTTGGCCTTGATACCCAGCCCTGATATTAATTTCTCCAACTGGTTTAATATCAATTTTTAAATCCGATCCAGTCTTCCCAAATAATCGATCAAAATAACTATTAAATACTTTTGTTTTTGGTCTTGTAATTTTTCGGTTTAACACCCCCAGTGAATTAGCACGCTGCATAAAATACGCTTGCTCGTCCTTACGTGTTTTTAATTTCCAGAACTCGTCAAAACTCAAGGTTGAAGGAAAACGATTATAACCTGAACCAAGTTTTTCAGTAATATAATATTGCTTTGTTGCAGGATCATAGTCTACCCTTCTATTGAGTACACTTGAATCTCTAATATCAAATGGATTAATACTTGGTTGAGATAAAAAGTCAGTACGTCTATCGGCTATTGGATACCTTAGCTTACCCACCAGCGTATCAGCAGTCTTTTTTGCAGTGGTGTCTTTAAATGGCGTAATGAGTCTACTTGTATCTTGGGCATGACTAGTCTGCTTCAATAGAAGTAGACTAGATAATAGCAAGATAGTGTTTAAGAATCTCAAGAATAAAGCATTAAAAATGACTGATTAACAATTTTTGAGGGCTTGTTTGATTAAAATTTCCAAAGAGACATCCGCCCCCTCTGATTGTATCGCCTTATCAATCGCTTTTTCTGCTACTGCTTTTTGAATGCCTAAAGAAACCAGCGCTTGAATGGCGTCTTGATGCGGTGTTGATTTACTAAATGTGGAACCACCGGACATCTGCATTGGTAATTTTGCCAATTTATCTTTTAACTCCAAAACCAAGCGCTCAGCTGATTTTTTCCCGATCCCTTTTATTTGTTCTAATTGACGTGCATCTCCTTGCACAATTGCACGGATAATTTCATCAGGTCTCATTCCTGAAAGCATCATCCTAGCAGTACTTGCTCCTACACCCGATACACTAATGAGTTGCATAAATAGTTCTTTTTCGTCCTGCCCAAAAAAGCCAAACAGTACTTGGGAATTTTCAGTTATGTGTAGATAAGTATGAAGCAACCCTTTCTCTTTACCAGAGATAGACTCATAAGTGTTTAAACTTATATTTACTTCATAGCCTACACCTCCAACATCAACTATCAGTTTAGCTGGGGTCAATTGGACAAAATTTCCTTGTAAAAATGCAATCATAATTCAACCAAAAATAAGGTTTACACAATGAAAAATGGCCATTTTAGGTCATTCTTAAGCATTTTTTAAGATATTTGTGGCCTATATAAACTAGAAACTATGTCCCAAAAGCTGAAAGCAGCAATCACCTCGGTTGGAGGCTACGTTCCAGAGACCAAATTGACCAATTTTGACCTAGAGAAGTTGGTAGATACAAACGATGAGTGGATCAAGAGTAGAACCGGTATTTCTGAGCGAAGAATCTTAAGAGCACCAGGTAAAGCAAGTTCTGACATGGCTGCAAAAGCGATCGAAGAAATTTTGAGAAAAAAGAATTTAGATCCCCTAGAAATAGACTGTATTATTTGTGCCACAGTCACTCCGGATATGGTGTTCCCTGCAACCGCAAATATCATTGGAGATAAAATTGGTGCAAAAAATGCATTTGGTTTTGACTTAGGTGCAGCATGTAGTGGTTTCTTATTCGCTTTAACGACTGGTGCAAGTTTTGTAGAAGCTGGCAGGTATAAAAAAGTGATTGTGGTGGGCGTGGATAAAATGAGTTCCATCATCGATTATACTGATAGAGCAACTTGTATCATTTTTGGTGATGGCGCTGGCGCAGTTTTATTAGAGCCAAGTGCAGATGAGGATGGATTTCAGGATGCCATCTTAAAAAGTGATGGCATTGGTAGAGAATACTTACATATCAAAGCTGGAGGAAGTTTAAAGCCAGCCTCTGTAGAGACAGTATTGGCTAAAGAACATTATGCTTTTCAAGACGGACAACCCGTTTTTAAATTCGCAGTCAAAGGCATGGCAGATGTGAGTGCCGAACTAATGGAAAAACATAATTTAACAGGAGAAGATATTGCATGGTTAGTCCCACACCAAGCGAATTTAAGAATTATTGATGCGACTGCAGACCGTGTGGGTTTGCCTAAAGAAAAAGTGATGATCAATATTCAAAAATATGGCAATACCACAGCAGCCACCATCCCCTTATGCTTATGGGAATGGGAGTCTCAGCTTAAAAAAGGAGATAATTTAATTTTGGCTGCTTTTGGGGGCGGATTTACTTGGGGTGCAGCATGGGTTAAATGGGCTTATTAATTGTATCTTTAGAAAGTAGCATTCGAATCATTCAAAAAACCGCAATATGAGTCAAAAAAAATTTAAAGGAATTAGTACAGTCACACTGCATACTGCCGGACACGACAATGATAGTTTTTCGCATACCACGCCTATTTATGCTACTTCTACATTTACCTTTAACTCTGCCGAAGAAGGGATGGAACGTTTTAAAGGAGAAGATAAAACTAAATTATATACAAGATGGGGCAACCCAACATTTGCTGCAGCAGAACAAACTATTGCAGCACTGGAATCACATGGATTAATGAATGAAAATGGTGCGCCTTTAGAATTAAAAGCATTGTTGCATTCAAGTGGACAAGCTGCTATGACAACTTTATTTTTTAGTAATCTAAGCGCAGGGGATACATTGATCTCTCATTATTCACTATACGGAGGCTCTCAAGAATTAATGCAAAAAGTATTGGTAGAAGCTGGTGTGAAAATTATTTTGATTGATATCCATGATGAAAATCTTTTAATTGAAACCATCAAAGCGAATCCTAGTACAAAATTAATTCACCTTGAAACGCCTGCCAATCCTACTTTACAATGTGTAGACATTCAAGCGATATGCACCATTGCAAAAGCACATGGTATTAAAGTTTCTGTAGATAATACCGTTGCGACACCTTATTTACAACAACCCTTTGCATTAGGCGCAGATTTTGTTTTTCATTCCGCAACAAAGTTTTTAAACGGACATGGATCTGCATTGCATGGTGTGATGCTAGGCAAGGATTTGGAATTCATGAATAAGAAAGCTTGGAAATGGCATGCTTTAATGGGTGGTAATAGCAACGCTTTTGATGCCTACTTATTAATTCAAGGGATGAAGACTTTAGAAGTTAGAATGGAAAGACATTGTAGCAACACAGCAAAAGTGGCTAATTTTTTAGCAGCGCATCCTGCCATTGCTCATGTGAATTATACAGGACTTAAAACACATCCGCAACACGAAATTGCTAAAAAACAAATGAAGCAACATGCACCTTTAATTAGTTTTGAACTAAAGGGAGGCATTGAAGCTGGTAAGAAATTCATCAATGCTGTGGAAGTTTGCACCCGTGCGGTGTCTTTAGGTACTGTAGACACTTTGGTGTCGCATCCTGCAAGTATGACCCATATGTCCATACCAAAAGAAGAAAGAATCAAGTATGGTATTACAGATGGCTTAATAAGAATGAGTGTGGGTATTGAAAATATTGAAGACCTAGAAGCAGATTTAGCGCAGGCGTTGGCTAAAGCAGTTTTATAGTTTAAATATTTCTTTTTTTCCAAGTACATTTTTTACTTCTAAGTATAAAAATAAAATCATAACGCTTTTAATCACTTCTTATGGATATTAAAATTCGCAAAGCAGTTCGTATGGATTGTGTTCGCATGATGGAATTGATTCAAGAACTAGCTACTTACGAAAAAGCACCAGACGAAGTGACTGTATCGCTTGATCATTTTGAGGCAAGTGGATTTGGCGCAAATCCATTATGGTGGGCATTTGTAGCCGAGGTGGAAGGTGTAGTGATAGGGATGGCTTTGTATTATGTGCGCTACTCTACTTGGAAAGGACAAAGAATGTACCTAGAAGATATTTTAGTCACAGAAGATATGCGTGGTCAAAAAATTGGTAGCCAATTAATGGATGCATTGATAGTAGAAGCAAAAGAAAAAGGATTTAAGGGCATCAACTGGCAGGTATTAGACTGGAACGAACCTGCAATTAATTTCTATAAAAAATACAATACTAATTTTGATCCTGAATGGGTGAACTGCTCGATTGTATTTTAATCGAATAAGTTTAATCAAATAAAGTACGAATTAATTCCTGCTTTCGTTTACCAAATGATTTTGACAAAGTCAATTCAAAACTATTCGATCTAATACCAGCAGCAGCTAAGTCGTTAGAAAAGATATCATAACTTATCCCAAATATATAATTATCCATCATGATATTAACAGATGGAATGATAGCATCTTTAAAACGATAAAAGCAACCAATATACAAACGACGATCATAGTCAAAATCATAATTGATTGGAAATGAAATACTCGCACCAGCAACATAACTATTAATCTTATTCCTGCTACTAAATGCCCCATGAATCAAATAAGTATAGTTTTCATTAAAATACTTTTCTAGATTTAAAAATAAAGTGGAACGCATTCCAGGAGCTTCATTGTAAGGAGAATTCGTCACATCGGGCTTTGAAAAGAAGAACCCATTAGCACTTAATTGAAAATAGGTCTCATTAGAATGTCTTGTATATAAAAAACCAGTATTAGCAGAAAATTTTGCAGGATTAGATAAGAAAACTTCTGCGCTTGGATTACCAGATAAATTTCCTGATGGGCCATACATATCTTCAAATCTTAACTTAGAACGATCTACTGTAGTTTGAGCATAAGTCAAACCCAAGCCAATAGCTAAATTTGAATAATCATCCCCATCTAAAAATAAATGATACGCAGTATTCAATGTAATAAAGTTAGTATTTAATAAGCCATTCATCAATTGTTCAGAAATAACTTGACCCCCTATTCCTACGTAATTTGATTGGTCTTGGGCACTTCGATTGTACTTTCTATCCCAACCAACTACTATGGTTTTTGCAAAATTAGAACCAGCAATTGATTGACTTCTAAAATTGGATTGAATTCGTTGATCATAAACGCCATTACCAACAGAAGCAGGACTTAAAAATTGAGCAGCAGCAAAAGGCTGAGATAAAATAAGTTCTTGAGCATTTGTCTTATATAAGACAAGTAAGAAAAAAAATGATATGTATAATTTAAATTTCAAATTATTTTAATAATAGGACAGTTCCGGTTTTAGGACTAGTTACATTATTTCTATCTACATATACAGCAGTCCAATAATAAATATCTGCAGGGAGTAAGTTATTATTAAATCTACCATCCCAGCCTCTCGATAAATCCCTAGACTCAAATACTAAATTACCAGACCTACTATATATTTTAAAACTTCTTAATTCAGCAATGCCTGCATTACTTATAATTTTTAATACATCATTTAGTCCATCCCCATTAGGCGTAAATGCATTGGGTACTTCGAAGATGATTACTGATAGAGGTGTTATACTTGCATTTGTTGTAACTGTATTGCTAGTTAAAATATAATTTCCTGCATCGGCACCTCCAATACTGATACCACTGACCGTTACTAATTTATTGACTCCTACTTCTGGGGAATCAAATTCTGCCAAAATTTTAGATAGAATAATTAAATCGCCTCCTATTAAACCGTCTGATGATAGAGTAACGGTAGCATTTTTGTTTCCATCATAAGGTTTATTAGATGCAAATGCTTTAACAATAATTTTTTTCGCAGTAATCACTCCATCTGTGTACACTTTATCGACTGGCTTAATATAATTGTCCTTGTCCGCACCAGACAATGTATACACCACCGTTATTGTTTTTGATGTTCCTACACTTGATGTATTATATGTCGCTACAGCAGACGCTGTTAC
>CALPJR020000008.1 GCA_943323935.2 Bifidobacterium breve | reverse complement strand
GCCATACCGAAAGGATTACATATTCCAAATGAAGCTGCCCTGCCTGAATGTATCGTGATTGACTTTGCGATTGCTGAAGGACAAGACGGGAAAATGATGCCTCAATTAATTGAATTGCAAGGTTTCCCTTCTTTATTCGCTTTTGAATTATTACAAGCACAAGCTTTGGAAAAAGTGTATCATTTACCTAAAAACTTTTCTCCATTTTTAAATGGCTACAACCAAGCTAGTTACCTCAATTTTTTCAAGTCAATGGTACTTGGAGATCAAGCTAAGCATACCATTTTATTAGAGATCAACCCTTCTGAACAAAAGACAAGGCATGACCTATTACTGACCGAAGCATGGTTGAATGTACCTATAGTTTGCCTTTCTCAAATTTACTTAAAAGATAAAAATCTTTTCTATCAAAAAAATGGAACTGAATTTAAAATTGAACGCATCTACAATCGTGTGGTGTACGATGAATTGATGCAACAAGCACCCCTTTTTATACAACAATTCAAATTACTTGAACAAGTAGAAAATATTGATTGGGTCAATCATCCGAATCATTTTTTTAGAATTAGTAAATTCATATTACCACTACTAAGCCACTCATCTATTCCGGAAGCATATTTATTAATAGATTGGGAAAATAATCAACTTGGAACTGCATTGAATATAGATGAATATATATGTAAACCATTATTCTCTTTTGGAGGTCAAGGTGTGATGCTAGATCCAACCATCGATACCATCCATGCCATCAATGATCCAGAAAATTGGATTCTTCAAAAGAAAGTAACTTACGCGGCTGCGATTGAAACACCTTCTGGTCCTTCTAAAGCAGAAATAAGGTTATTTTATTTTTGGGATAAACAATTGGGTCGTTATGTGGCCACCAATAACTTAACTAGAATTAGTAAAGGCCCAATGATTGGGGTGAGCTACAACAATACTGCCACCTGGATAGGTGGCAGTATTAGCTATTTTGAGCAATAATTTATTTATTCAGACTTATTCATCAATTTACCCAATAGGCTAAAGGCATTTTTTACCACAATTTGTTTCCCTATCCAAGCATTCGCATCTGCATTACTTACAGTCACAAATGCTGCATTGGATTGCATTATTTGTATCTCTTTAACCTCAAATATATTTTCTGCAGATTGTATAAAAATATAATCCTTGCCTTGAAATCTTTGCACCGATGCGATTGGTATTAATACAGCATCTTTAGTTTCAACAACCATATCTGCTGTTAAAAACATCCCTGGTAAAACGTTTGCTGGTATTTTATCAAAATGACAATGCAATAGTGCTGTTTTATCTTCATTAATATTATGCGCAACAGCTAATACAGAAACAGGATATTTTTTTGCAGGATCCTGCGTTAAAGTCACTGTTCCTTTCATTCCTACCTTGAAATTTGCAATATCTTTTTCATAGATAGTGATGGCCGCATGGATATCATCCGGATTGATGATTTCTAATAAGATATCCGAAGGCGTAACATACTTACCTCTATTGATATTTACTTTACTAATATACCCAGCAATTGGTGCCACTAATTGAACCAAACTTGACATTTTTTCGGTCGTTAAGTTTTCTGGTTGGATATTAATGAGCTTTAATTGTTCAGATAGGGCTTTTAATTGAATTGTATTGGTATTAAAATCTGCTTGAATTTGTTGGAAAGATTTTTTACTCACGGCCTCCTGTGTCAATAATGTTTTTTGACGATCTAGATCTTGTTGCAAATAATTTAGCTTCGCTTTAGTCGATAAATAATTTTCTTGTAATTGAATATAAGCAGGATCTTTTACCGTAGCCAAAACCTGCCCCTTTTTTACAAATGTGCCAGGTATTAAATTGATGTCTTGTATATAACCACCCATTGGGATGCTAACAGATGCGATACCTGTTGGCGGTACATCAATGACACCATTTAGATGCGTCATGCCTTTCATTTTACCTTGTTCAATAGGTGCAAGTTCTAATTGAGCGAGGCTTGCTTGTTCTTTGGTTAATTGAACCATATTGGATGCAACTTCAGCGACTGAGTCTTCCTTTGTAGCTATTGGTTTTAGATTCGTTCCACAACTGCTTAAAATAATTGTGGTTAGTAAGATGGTATACATTGTTTTCATGATAGACTATTTTGATATATTATTTTGATAACAAATAATACAATGTGGATTGATTTAAATTAAATAATTCTAGTGACTCTAAGGCCTGCATTTGTATTTGTTGCACTTGACTCATTGCATTGGACCATTCAATATAACTTATTTGCCCTTCTTTAAAAGACAGATTCGCCATATTGGCCATCTTAGTGGCATTCGGAATAAGTCCTTTTTGTATATGCTGGTACAAATCCATTGTTTCTTGATAATTAGACCAAGCTTTTTGAATTTGCATATTTAAATCAAGTATAGCTTTTTCTTTTTCATGCATCATGACTGTTTCATTCGCCTGACTTGCTTTCACCTTTTGTTTTAATCCTGCTCTAAACAATGGCACATTTAGGCCAAGGTTCACTGAATTGTACCTGTTTTGATCATTTGGATTCATTCTAAAACTTTGGTTGGTATAGCCGACTGCAACCTGTGGTAAAATTCTTGATTTAGCAAGATTGGTCTCTGCGATAGCTGATTGTAATTTTTGCTTCCAAAACAAATTCATTGGATGTCCCGCATCAATTACAGTATCTAATAACTTAGGTTCAAATTTTAAGCTTTCTGCAGGTAATAGTAAGGATGGATCTTGTAACAAAATAACAAACTGCTTTTGCAATCCAAGCTGCTCGTTTTGATTTTTTATCATTAATTGCTTGTGCAGGCTTACCCAGTTCTGCATATTCAATTGTTCCAATCCATTGTCTTGACCAGCTTTAAATCTTGCATCCACTGCAGCCAATTGTTTGGCATAGATTGAATCAAGCTGACTTAATAAGATGCCCTTAGCTACTTGAAATTGTAATTGTATATATAATTGCTCCACCGCATGTTGGATCATTTTTTCATCCAATACTGCCTGATAACTATAATTTTGACTAATAGAAAGGTTTAAGTTTTTTTGTGCTTGATAGACCTTTGGTAGATCAAACACTTGCTCAACTGCATATTTAGAATCATTTAAACTACTATTTACATTTCCTAATTCACCTCTAAAAGCCAATTTTGCAGGATCAAAACTAGATTTTGATAAAGTCTGATAATAAGCACCTTGTGCTTCCGTCGTTTTTAAAGTTGGAGACACTAATATAGCCTGTTCAACCACTTTTGCTAAAGGCTTTTTTACTGTCAATTGCTGTGCATGTAAAGCAGTTGCATTCAAACCTATAATGCAAAAAAGAATGGCAATCGTAGTTTGACTTAAACGTTTTTTCTCAAATAATTGATAAAAAATAGGTAAGACAAATAAGGTTAAAAGCGTAGCTGATAATAAACCGCCAATCACCACAGTGGCTAATGGCTTTTGCACTTCGGCTCCAGCGCCACTACTTAATGCCATTGGGATAAAGCCCAAAGAAGCAACAGCTGCAGTAATTAAAATAGGTCTTAACCTTGTCTTAGTGGCCATAGAAATAATGTCTACAATTGTTCTATTAGGTTCCATCGCTAATTTGTTCATTTCTGTTAACAGTACAATGCCATTTAAAACAGCTACTCCAAATAATGCAATAAATCCAACCCCTGCTGAGATACTAAATGGCATCCCTCTTAACCATAATGCAAGCACACCTCCAATGGCAGAGAAAGGAATTGCTGAAAAAATCAATAAACAATGCTTTATATTATTGAAAGCAAAAAACAACATCACTAAAATCAATAATAAAGCACCTGGTACAGCAATTTGTAATCGGCTTACTGCATGTTCTAAATTTTCAAATTGTCCTCCATATACGACATAATATCCTGGAGGAAATTGAATAGACTTTTTTACTTTTTCTTGTACCTCAGTCACCACTGTCTTCACGTCTTTGCCTCTTACATTGAATCCAACTACAATACGTCTAGCTGCATCCTCTCTTTGTATTTGATAAGGACCCTCTTCCATTTTCACTTCAGCAAGCTCATACAATGGGACCTGTTTCCCATTCCCAACTGTTACCATTAAATTTTTGATTTGTTGCCAATCCTGCTTTTGAACAGTATTTAACCTTACAACTAAATCAAATCGCCTATCGCCTTCAAACACTTTGCCCGCGACGCCTCCTGCATATGCAGATTGTATCACTTGATTGACTTCTTTGATATTTGCACCATACCTTGCAATGGCTGTTCTGTTAAAATGGATCACTACTTGCGAGATACCCGTAACTGTTTCTGTATACAAATCTTTAGCGCCCTCTACATCATGAATAATATTACCTAATAATGCTGCATACTTTGATAAACTATCTAGGTTTTCACCAAATATTTTACAAGAAACATCCTGCCTTGATCCTGTCATCAATTCATTGAATCGCATTTGAACAGGATATTGAAAACCTGAAGTAATACCTGGTACCTGCGACATCACTTTACCCATCGTATCTGCTAATTCATCAAAGGTGTTGGCAGATACCCAATCTTTTTTATCCTTTAAAATGATCATTAAATCAGATGCTTCCATAGACATTGGATCTGTTGGAATTTCTCCAGCTCCTATTTTTGTTACAATTTTTTCGATCTCCGGAAAGCGATCTATCAATAATTTTGAGGCTTTCTGCGTAGCGTCTAAAGTGGTGTTCAATGAACTTCCACTCAATAATCTAGTATCTACAGCAAAGTCCCCTTCTTCTAATTTAGGAATAAACTCTCCCCCTAATGTCGTTAATAAAAAAATAGCTCCTGCAAATAATACAATGGTGAAACCAATGATTTGTTTTGGCATCTTCAATGCCTTCATCAATAAAGGTTCATAGAAATTTTCTAATTTTTGCATGTATCGATCTGTCAAGGAGTCTTTTTGAATTCTATTTCTATTCAATACCCAAGCGCTCATCATAGGCACATAGGTAATGGATAAAATAAATGCGCCAATCAAAGCAAATGAAACTGTTTGCGCCATTGGTTTAAACATCTTTCCTTCTATACCCGTTAAGGATAAGATAGGTAGGTACACAATTAATATAATAATTTGACCGAATGCAGCAGCGCCCATCATCTTATTAGACACCTGACCAACAATTGAATTCATTTCTGTTTTATCCAATTGATTGTGCTGCCCTTTTTTTGAACTATGGTACAATTGGTGCAGTACTGCTTCTACTATGATGACTGCCCCGTCTACAAGCAAGCCAAAATCCAATGCACCTAAACTCATCAAGTTTCCACTCACCCCAAAAAGATGCATCAATATAAATGCAAATAACATCGCAAGTGGTATGACAGAGGCCACGACCAATCCTGCTCTTAAATTGCCTAAAAATAAAATCAAAATAAAAATCACAATCAATGCCCCTTCTAATAAATTTTTAGAGACGGTACCAATGGCATTGTCTACCATTTTCGTTCGATCTAAAAAAGGCTCTATAACTACCCCTTCTGGCATGGTCTCCTGAATGGTCGCAATTTTAGTTTTAATATTCGCAATCACTTGCTTACTGTTTTCTCCTTTCAACATCATCACGACCGCGCCCGCAACCTCTCCGTCTGCATTATAAGCAGTCGCACCAAATTTTGTAGCCTCCCCAATTTTTACCTGTGCAATATCTCTGATCAAAAGTGGCATCCCATTGGACAAAGTCTTAACAGGAATACTTGAAATTTGATCCATGCTATCCACCATCCCTTCTGTTCTAATAAACAAAACCCCGGGGCCATGTTCAATATAAGCACCTCCGGCATTTTGATTGTTATCGTTTAAAGCAGTATAAATATCATTTACAGATAAATCATATTGCTTTAGTAATTCAGGATTCACGCTTACCTCAAATTGTTTTACTGCGCCACCAAAACTACTCACGTCCGCCACCCCAGGGGTTCCTAATAATTGCTTACGAACAATCCAGTCCTGCATTGTTCTTAATTCTGTTAAGCTATACTTTCCTTCATACCCTTTTTTAGGTCTGACTACATATTGATAAATCTCCCCTAAGCCCGTAGTTAAAGGGCCAAGCTCTGGGATGCCCATGCCCTCGGGCATTTGAGACTTGACAGTAATTAAACGTTCAGAAACCTGTTGTCTGGCCCAGTAAATATCCATGCCGTCTTTGAAGACCAAGGTCACTAAACTCAATCCAAATCGAGAAAAACTCCTTTGCTCAATCATTCCAGGAATATTCCTTGTAGCCTGTTCAATTGGCACGGTGATTAATCTTTCCACATCGGGCGCACCTGCACTTGGAACAGATGTAATGATCAATACCTGATTATTAGTAATATCCGGAACGGCATCAATAGGTAATTTAGAAATGGAATAAACCCCTCCTAATATCAACGCAAAAACTCCTAAAAGAATAACTAGTTTATTCTTAATAGAAAACTGTATAATTTTTGATAGCATAATTAAATTTCTTACTCAAAATAATGAATGAATATACATTTACTCAATAAAGTATATTATTAATAGAAAAATGAAATATTATGCTCTTGGAGGCTGAAAGATGGCATTCAGTTTGGTAGAAAGATCGAATCGATCATCTACAACAGGATAGGTTCGATTGATAGGAAATACGATTGGCTGAATCGTTAAATTTTTTGGAGCAAAAACACTCACAAAATTTAAAAGCGAAATAGTTCTATTGGAAGATTTAAAAGGCAATTCCATGTCTTGTTGAAAATCACTATCATAAGTTTGAACCGAAAAATAGTGTACATCAATAAATCGACTAAAACTAATACCTTCTGTGATTTGTTGATGCGTTTTATAGTGCGCAATCAAATTAGGTATCTTCAATAATTGATAAGCCTCTGTAGCTCCTAGGAGATACAGAGACATCAAAAATATTGTAAGTGCTTTTTTCACCTTTTAAAGTTACAGCTTTTTTCGTTGTTTTAGCTTAGGCAAAGCGTTAAAAAATAGGTAATCCAAGCTAATGAATAGACTATTATTGGTCATTCTATTGGTTTTTTCTAGTAAAGCAAATCGATAGCCTAGGTTCAGTTTTGCCTGGCTATTAAAAATCATTTGGATAGCTGGTGCAGCGTCTAAATATTGTCCCCTACCCGATAATAATTTTTGTCCCAATAGCTCCAAATATAAATTCACATTGGTTTGTCCATAGGAGGAATAACGTTTGGGATACACTAAAAGTCCATTGGAAAAACTATACTGAAAAGCACCCCTTCCATAATGTTGACTCCAATTTTGTTTTTCAACATAACCCAAACTAAGAGAGCTCGCCCATTTATGCTTTAATTGCGTTGCAATAAATCCCAGCCCATTGACAGACTCTTCTCCATCCAATAAGACAGCACTGGTATGGATTGCTTTAAGATTGGTTTGGATGGATTTGGCATAAAAAGCAAATCTTGTATGTGCATACATCGCGTCTTTTGTATAGAAACGATATTGAACATAAGCATCCTTGCCATTATAATTCGTGCCTAGATAAAGTGATACTTTTTTACTAAGTCCAAATTGCATCTGCGTATACTGATTGTTTCTATTTGAGTTTCCACCCATTTTTTGAAAACTATGCTTTAAGCCTATTGACCTAGCAGGCTTTGTGCTTGCAGGATCCGTAAAGATATAAAGCTCTTGCGCAATCGTAGGTAAAAAAGCAAATATTGCAATGATCAATCCGCAAAATCCAATTGGCAGAACCCGACTATTCATATACCAAACTTTGTACACCAAACCCTGCATCTGTCACTGCTGATTTGATTTGATCTATCTCCACTTTTTTACCATTCTTAAAAGCTAAAATATACATTGACTTTTCAATGTCTACTTTCACATCTTCTACAAAATCTAATTTAGATAAAGCTTTAAATATGGCTTTAGAACACATAGAACAAGTTAAACCAGAAGCAACAAGTGTCACCTTCTTAATCTCTGCAACTTGAGTTGAATCACGATCATATTTGCAACACTCATGCAATGCATCATAAGATGCTTTTGTAGCTGTTTTATGCTCAGTATCATATCCAATAGCAGCAATTGCAGTTTCGATCTTGTCTAGATTGGTTTTACCATCAAACATTAAAGTCAATATTTTCGCATCCATATCCCAATTGGCAGTAGTTGCGCCAGCTGTTTTTGCCGCTTTTTCGATACTTGATTTACACATACCACAATTACCTGATACTTTTAATTTAGTTGCAGTTTGGGCATTTGCAGAGAAAAGAATAGCCATTATAAAGCCAGAAAATAGAATAAATTTTTTCATAAAATAATTTTGATTTTTAAAATACTAGGAATACAAATAGCATGGATGCCGCAACATCATATTGCCGACTCCATTGTCGTAACTAGTTTAAAATCAAATTAAATAAAGACAATCTAAGGCATAGATTGGCGGACCTGTAAATAACAGCCCCTTCTTGGAATGTAATTGAATGGAAGTATGTTTTACAACTACAGTAGGAACTGTGTATGTAAAATTAAAAACAGGAATAGTTGTTACAAGAATACTCTTTTTTACTGCTTGAAATTCGGCAGACTGATGAAGGTCTTGCTTTTTAACAAAACTTGTTTTTTCTGCACAACAAGTATCTTTTTTAGAAGACTTTCCTTTAGCTGATTTTGCGCATAAACATTTTTGAACTTTCCCAGCACATAGATGTGCTTTTACAGTTGCTCCAATGCTGGAAAAACTGTACACAAATAAAAGTAGGATGGTCAAAAATTGCTTCACCATACAAAGGTAGTACTAATTGATAAAATTCCACCAAATACCAAACCTTAACCAAGTCCCTGTTCCTGGATAATTTGGTGCAGTAAATTGATAACGTGTACCTAATTGATTACTAGTGGCTAACAAAGTATTCAGCTGTTCCATGCGTATAAATCCTTTGAATCTTTTGATCCTGAAATTTAAAAACGCATTGGCAATAGGCCTATTATTGGTTGTAAATTGATCTTGTAGGTAGAACTGTCCAGTAAGTGGCATATATGCGTCGGGTCGAAAAGCACTATGATAGATCAATTCAAAGCCAGTTGATAGGAATAAGTTTTTAAAGAAATTGCCCTCAAAAGCAAGGCGCTGTCTAGTGAAAATAACAGGCAAATGCAATGGCGCATTGGGATCTACTAACTGTAAACTTAGCTCATTGTACCAATTCCAATGCGTACTTAATTTCAATTGATTGGATACAGTACCCTTAATATAACTCAATGCCTTATCATAAACCAATGGTTGATACCCTGAACCAAAATATTGAAAATTTTGAATGAGCTTGTACTGAAACGAGGCAGTTAAACCACGGCTTTTTTGATCCCACATTGCACCAGCCTCTATAATATTTTCTTTATCAATACCACTTAATTTGGAAATAGGAAATGCGGTGATACCAAGACGATTAAAGGAAGGCGTACGATTTGAATTTTGCAACCATAAAGCAACTTGATCCCCTTTTTTATTGAATACACTCGTCAAAGAAAACAATGCTTCATAATCTCCTGCATGGTAGCCATTTAAAAATAATTTTCCAGATGCTTGAATATCCCAACGCAGGTTCTTGGTTTTATTTTTATAGACACCAAGTCCATATACATCATGATTGGACCAACTAAGTAGGGTGTCTTTAAAATTCAATTGCTGGTAACCAAGTCCAACTTGAAGGAATTGATTGGGATTGGTTTTTTCAGGAAAAGAAACTAAGCTAAATTCATTCGTGAATCTTCTCCATTGATCTTGAAATAACATGGTATTTCCCACTGGTAATTTGTAATTAAAATACTGCTCATAATTGAGCGCCAAAGGGTTCGTGTCAGCAAAAATAAATTGATTGGATTGGTATTTTATTTCATTCTGGAATCGGAGTCTAGGATAAAATAAATAAGTCGTCACCGTGTCCTTCACTACAGAATCTTTTTGTCCAATATCATAGGTCTGCTTCCATACAAAATTTTGCTCCTTATAGGTTGTGCCAGTGGCAATACTGGTATTAAATGGATTTCTAAATGAAGCACCACTAATCCCCAATCTTGTTTCTAGTTCATAGGGGTTATTTAATGAAAGGCTATCAATTAATTGACTGTTTACTAATCCGCCATTTTCAGAAGAAGCAGACTTATTCATTAACATGACCCAATAAGAAGCATAGCGCTTGCGTTTTGATTGATAATTTGCAGCAATGCGCATATTATTCAAGTTCGCATGCTGGTTTTTTAAATTTCCTGGTGCGTTGCTAAAACGATAGGCAAAAGAATAATTGAACTGCTTGGTTTTATTTTGGGTATGCAATAATTCTATTAATTGTTCCCCTTTACCTCCCAACAAATACCCTAATTCTGTATATGGCTTGGTGGTTTGATAAAATGGAGTTTGCTCTAGTGTATAATTATAAACCTCATATGACCTAAAACCTGCATCCCATCCCCCTCTCTGTAATGGATTAAACAAAAAGGATCTGCTAGCATTCCCTAAATTTCCTAAATGATAATTACTGTAAGGCAGGATAAATTTTGAAAAGAAATCATTTATACTTGTATCCATATTCTGAATGGCCAAGCTATTGTACAACCGATAAAAAATAGCTATTGAGTCCTCCGCCTTATCTCTTTTTTGCAAGGAGTCTGTTGCACCTCCTCCCCCGCCACCAAATGAATTAAAGCGCATATTCTGTGCACTCAACTGTCCAATAAATAGACAAGTTGCAAAACAACAGATGAATAAAATACGCTTAGTCCTCATGTTCGTTATTATGTTCGTGCTATGAAAAAACAATTGCCTTATGCAGCGATTTCTTTTACCAATGCACTGAAAATTACTGTTAATAAAGGTTCGGCTGCATTTGCTGCTGCCAACACTTCTTCGTGGGTGATGACATTATTGTCTTCTCTTATACCTAAATCGGTGACTACACTCATGGCAAAAACTTTCATACCACAATGCACTGCAGCAATGTTTTCTTGCACTGTACTCATGCCAACCACATCTCCGCCAGCAATTTTGATGAGTTGATATTCTGCTCTTGTTTCAAAAGTTGGACCTGTCACGCCAACATAAACACCTTCGTGCACTTTAATTTTATTTACTGCTGCAATTAGTTTTGCTTTTTCAATAAACGCATTGGCATAGGGCTCGCTCATGTCTGGAAAACGTGTACCAAGTGCAGGCTCATTTTTCCCCAATAAAGGATTGGGTGTAAAAAAACTAATATGGTCTTTGATGATCATTAAATCCCCCACTTCATAATCCTTGTTGACACCACCAGCGGCATTTGACAACAAAAGATTTTCTACGCCTAATAATTTTAATACACGGATTGGGAAAACAACTTGTTCAGCAGTATACCCTTCGTAGAAATGGAAACGGCCTTCCATGACCCAAACTTTTTTACCATTCAATGTACCCAAAATCAACCTTCCTTTATGTCCCTCAACAGTACTCACAGGAAAATTTGGAATTTCATTATAGGGTATACTGAAATCGGCTTCAATCACACTTGATAGATTTCCTAATCCACTACCTAAAATGATAGCAGTATTTGCTTTTGTAGTAATTTTTGACTGAATAAACCCTGCAGTTGCTTCTAACTGTTGCATTAATGGAGACATAAATTGGCCTTTATTGAGCCACAAATATAACAACAGTAATGGACTCTAAGCCTTAATTGACTTAGTTTCTCCCTTTAAAACGGTATAGGCAATCACAGCACTAATGATCATAAATACTGCACCCATTAAAAAAGAAGCTCCAGGAAAATAAATAGGATTTCCAGGCTTGGTAAAATAGGCAAATAGACTGGTCATGATCAATGGTCCTGCAATGGAAGTCACACTCATGATACTTGTTAATGATCCCTGCAATTCACCTTGTTCATTTTTAGGCACATGGACTGAAATTAAAGCTTGCAATGCTGGTCCAGAAATCCCACCCAAACAATAGGGGATTAAAAATACAAACATCATCCATGAGCTACTAGCAAAAGCAAATAAGATCAAACCCAATGCATATAAAGCAATGCCAAAATATACCGATTTCTCGTTGCCTATTTTTGGATTGATATAACGAATTAAAACACCTTGCACTAAACCTACCAAAAGCCCTACCATTCCTAAGGAAAGTCCAATCATTTTAGGAGACCATTTGAATTTTTCCATATTGGCAAAACTCCAATTGCTCTGAACCGCATGCGATGCTAAATAAATAAAGACTAAAGAAAAAATCAAACCCGACACTGCAGGATATTTTTTTAGATGCACTAAAGAACCTAAAGGATTTGATCTCTTCCAATCAAAGGCCCTTCTGTTTTCCACTGGCAAGGATTCAGGTAATACAAAATACCCATAAACCACATTTAACAAGGCTAAAGATGCAGCGACAAAAAAAGGTAATCTAGGCCCAATTTCTCCTAAAAATCCACCAAGCATCGGTCCAATAATAAAACCTATTCCAAAGGCAGCGCCAATCATACCAAAATTTTGTGCTCTATTTGAATCATCACTAATATCGGCCATATAAGCCGATGCAGTGGTTACACTTGCGCCTGTGATACCAGAAATAGTTCGGCCTATAAATAACCATAGAATGGATGGCGCAAATGCTAAGAACAAATAATCCAATCCAAAACCTAATAGTGAAATTAATAACACGGGCCTCCTGCCATATTTGTCACTAAGACTTCCAATGAATGGTGCAAATATGAATTGCATGGTTGCATATAAAAAAGTCATCCATCCGCCATACAAAGACGCTTTGCTTAAATCATCGGTGTGCAATAAACCCTTTATCAATTGTGGAATAACCGGAATAATAATACCAAGACCCACAATATCAATCACCAATGTGAGAAATATGAATCCAACTGCTGCCTTCTTTGTGTTTGCCATAAAATAAATTGACGGATAGCGCAAATTTGCCTATCCGTCAAATATACAAGTACAATTCAATACTTCAAAAACTATCCCTCGTTCCTAAAAACAACCACCCCGTCAAAAATATCAATTAAGACTTTTTTGGACTTATCAATGGCACCACTTAAAATTTGCTTACTCAATTCATTCACGACTAATTTCTGAATTAAGCGCTTTAAAGGCCTTGCTCCAAACTGCATGTCAAAGCCTTGTTCAGAGAGGTATTCAACCAGGTAATCTGTAAATTCAATTTGCATGCCATTATCAGCCACTAGAGACTTTAATTGTTTCAATTGAATTTGAACAATCGAAGCCATCTGCTTTCTCAATAATGGAGAGAACATGATGATATCATCTACCCTATTTAAGAATTCAGGACGTATGGTTTGTTTTAGCAAATCCATCACTTCTGTTTTTGCTAATGCAGTTTTTTCTTCCAAATTTTGATCCGTTACTTCTTCAAAAGCATCCTGAATTAAATGACTACCAATATTACTTGTCATAATGATGATGGTATTTTTAAAATTGACCACCCTTCCTTTATTATCTGTCAAACGTCCGTCATCCAACACTTGTAATAAAATATTCCAAACATCTGGATGCGCTTTTTCAATTTCATCCAATAGTACCACACTATAAGGCTTTCGACGCACCGATTCTGTCAACTGTCCACCTTCCTCATAGCCCACATAACCTGGAGGTGCACCCACTAATCTTGACACCGTATGTTTTTCCTGGTACTCACTCATGTCAATCCTTGTCATCATACTATCATCGTCAAACAAATAATTGGCCAAAGCTTTTGCTAATTCTGTTTTGCCTACTCCAGTTGTGCCTAAAAAGATGAATGAACCAATTGGTTTTTTAGGATCTTGTAATCCTGCCCTACTTCTTCTAATTGCATCTGATACTGCCGTAATCGCTTCTTCCTGTCCTACCACTCTTTCATGCAATGCCGTTTCTAAATACAATAATTTTTCTCTTTCCGACTGCATCATTTTATGCACGGGTATGCCTGTTGCTTTTGCAATATTTTCTGCAATATCATCTGCATCCACTTCCTCTTTCATTAAACGCTTGCCTTCTTCTCCTAAATC
>CALPJR020000007.1 GCA_943323935.2 Bifidobacterium breve | reverse complement strand
ATTTTTGACTCGAAAAATGATCAATGATCCAGTACATGGATTTATTACCATCAACGACCCGTTGATATTTGCCATTTTCAACCATCCTTTTTTTCAAAGATTAAGAAGGATCCAACAAATGGCTTTAGCACAACTTGTCTATCCTGGCGCGGTTCATACAAGACTGCACCATTCACTTGGTGCATACCATTTGATGTCTACAGCCATCAATGAACTTAGAGACAAGGGTGTGGAGATAACTCCAGAAGAAGCCCAAGCAGCAAAAGCAGCTATCTTAATGCATGATATTGGACATGGTCCCTATTCACATGCATTGGAACATGTATTGATAAAAGGGGTGCACCACGAGGCGCTTTCTTTAATGATCATGAATCAATTAAATGCAGATCCAAACCCTGCATTGAATGGCAAATTAAATATGGCCATTCAGATTTTTACAAACCAGTATCCTAAAACATTTTTACATCAACTCATCAGCGGACAGCTAGATGTAGACAGATTAGATTACTTATCAAGAGATAGTTTCTTCACAGGTGTAAGTGAAGGCGTGGTCGGTTATGAGCGCATTTTAAAAATGCTAAATGTAAAGGACAATATTTTATTGGTCGAAGAAAAAGGCGTCAATAGTGTAGAGAAATTTTTAGTATCTAGAATGCTGATGTATTGGCAAGTATACCGCCACAAGACTGTCATTGCGGCCGAGAATATGTTGGTTAAGATTATACAAAGAGCAAAACAATTGGCGAAAGCAAAGGACCCTTCCATTGCAACAGGTGGAATTTTAGATTATTTTTTATCCAATGAATTTAGTACTGTTGAGGCAATTGATTTAACTGCCTATTGTAATTTGGATGATACAGATATTATGTTTGCAATTAAGAAATGGCAATCCCATGTCGATCCTATTTTATCTCTATTATGCAATCGATTATTAAATAGAAAAATCTACAAATGTCAATTGCAATCCGAACCCATCACCGATGCTGCCTTAAGTCAAGCTTTAGCAGCAACAAAAGCCAAGTTCAATGTGGATGATGCCGATGTTGCTTTTCTATGTTTTAAAGGAGAAACAAGCAATACATTATACAAGAATGACAGTGAGAATATCCATATTTTGCTAAAAAAAGGTGAAATTTCAACTATTTCAGAGGTACAGAACGCATTAATTGTCGAAAGTCTTTCTACCCCAGTTAAAAAATTTTACATTTGTTCGTTGAACGAATAACCCCCAATTCAAATAAATAACGCAAGGTATGTTAGAATTTAGTGCCCAACAGATTGCAATGATGATTCAAGGTCAGGTAGAAGGTGACGCATCTGTGACTGTTCATAATTTCGGCAAAATTGAGGAAGCCACTGCTGGCCAAATCTCTTTTTTAGCCAATCCTAAATATGAAGCTTTTTTATACACGACTGCTGCTTCAATTATCATCGTTGGTGCGCAACAACAATTAAAAGAAAAAATCAAAGCGACATTAATTAGAGTTCCTGATGCCTATGCCGCATTCGCTACCTTGCTTACAAAATACCAAGCACTAAAGAACCAACAACTTGAGGGCATTCAAACGCCTTCATTTATTGCGCCAAGCGCTAAGATTGGTGCAAACCATTTCATTGCAGCTTTCGCTTATATCAATGAAGGTGCTACACTTGGTGAACATGTAAAAATATTTCCTAATGTAGTGATTGGAGAAAATGTTATGATAGGTAATCATGTCACCATCCACCCAGGTGTGGTGATTTATGCAGATTGTATTATTGGCAACCATGTCACCATTCATAGTGGAACTATTATTGGAAGTGATGGATTTGGATTTGCCCCTAAAGAGGATGGTAGTTATCAAAAAGTACCACAACTTGGTAACGTCATTATCGAAGATGATGTTGAAATTGGTGCAAACACGACGATTGATAGAGCCACCATTGGATCGACCATCATTCGCAAAGGTGTAAAATTAGACAATCAGATTCAGGTTGCACATAATGCAGAAATAGGCACCAATTCGGTCATTGCTGCTCAAGTTGGTGTTAGTGGAAGTACTAAAATTGGGAAAAATGTCATGGTCGGTGGACAAGCAGGTTTTGCTGGTCATATTTCCATTGCAGATGGAATAAAAATTGCAGGAGGAGCAGGTGTCACAAAAACATTTACATCTGCAAATATGACCCTTGCAGGCTTCCCAGCAGCAGATCAAAAACAAAGCCTAAGAAGCCAAGTTTATGTCAAAAACCTTCCAGAATTGGAAAAAAGAGTCCAAGAACTCGAAATATTAGTACAACAACTGTCTCAAAAAGCCTAAATCAGCCGTATTTTTGCTTAAAATCAAGCTTTTAACTAAGCTATTCTAAACTCGTTACACATGGATCAACATTTCAATCCCGATAAGCAACATACCTTATGTCAAAGTATTAGTATTAGCGGTACCGGTTTACATACAGGCGTTTTAGTAGATATGACTTTGCATCCTGCAAATCCTGGCTTTGGGATTCAGTTTCAAAGGGTTGATTTGCCAAACCAACCTGTGATTAAAGCAGATTGTGATTTAGTGACCGATACGAGTCGTGGAACTACTTTACAAGTGGGTGATGCCAAAGTAAGCACGGTGGAACATATCCTTGCCGCTTTAGTTGGTTTAGGTGTTGACAATCTTTTGATTGAATTAAATGGACCAGAAATTCCAATCATGGATGGTAGCTCTTCACCATTCATTGAAGCCATTGAAAAAGTAGGTGTACTTGAACAAGATGCTGCAAAAGCATGGTACAGCATTGATGAAAATATTTTTCACTATGACGAGGACAAGCGTGTAGAGATGGTGGCATTGCCTGCATTAGATTATCAAATTACTACACTGATAGATTTTAATAGCCCGGTTTTAGGAACACAACATGCAGCACTAAAAACAATCAAAGATTTTAAATCAGAAATTGCACCTTGTAGAACATTTTGTTTTTTACATGAATTAGAAACACTCTTAGAGCATGATTTAATAAAGGGTGGTGATATCAATAATGCGATTGTAGTTGTTGACAAACCTGTTACCAAAGAAGAAATGGGTCGTTTAGCAAAAGTTTTTAAAAGAGATAAGATTGAAGTAAAAAGCGAGGGCTATTTAAATAATTTGGAATTAAGATTCCCGAACGAACCTGCACGTCATAAACTATTAGATGTGGTAGGCGACTTAGCATTGATAGGCTACCCAATTAAAGCAAGAATTATCGCTAATCGTCCTGGACATAGTAGTAATGTTGAATTTGCAAAAAAAATAAAGCAGTACATCAAAAAAAATAAAAATATTAAAGATGTACCTGTATATGATCCAAGCGTAACGCCTGTGTATACTTTAGAGCAAATAGAAAAAACTTTACCGCATCGTCATCCTTTTTTATTGGTGGATAAGATCATTGAATTAACAGACACTTCTATTGTAGGTGTTAAAAATGTCACTTTCAATGAATGGTTTTTCCCAGGACATTTTCCAGGCAATCCAGTGATGCCAGGAGTTTTACAAATTGAGGCTTTGGCACAAACAGGCGGTATCCTTTGTATCAATGCCATGCCTAAAGGAAATTATGATACCTATTTTTTAAAAATCAACAATTGTAAATTTAAACAAATGGTAAGACCAGGCGATACCATGCTGCTTAAATTAGAATTGATGGCTCCAATACGAAGAGGTATTTGCGAAATGCGTGGCACGGTCTATGTCAATGGAAAAGTGGCTACGGAGTCCGAACTAGTTGCTCAAGTTGTAAAAAGAGCAGAATAAAATTACCCCCTATGACACATCCATTTACTTATATTGACCCAAATGCTAAAGTAGCACCTAATGTGAAAATTGATCCATTCACTGTGATTCATAGTGATGTAACAATTGGAGAAGGTACCTGGATTGGAAGCAATGTCACCATCATGAATGGAACAACAGTTGGGAAAAATTGTCGCATCTTCCCTGGCGCAGTCATTGGCGCTGATCCTCAGGATTTAAAATTCAACGGTGAAAAAACGACTGTAGAAATTGGTGATTATACTACCATTAGAGAATTTGTAACAATTAACAGAGGTACTTCTGATCGTTGGGTGACTAAAGTGGGAAGCCATTGCTTGATTATGGCTTATAGTCATATTGCACACGACTGTATTATTGGTAACCACTGTATTTTAAGCAATAGTGTTCAAGTAGCTGGTCATGTAACCTTAGGGGACTATGCATGGATCGCTGGTGTGAGTGCTGTACATCAATTTGTGCATATTGGACAACATGCCTATATCGCTGGAGGTAGCTTGGTAAGCAAGGATGTGCCTCCATATATCAAAGCTGTTCGAAATCCATTGAGTTATGGAGGTGTGAACAGTGTTGGATTAAAGAGAAGAGGATTCGACTTAGAAAAGATCAATCATATTTTAGATATCTACCGCTATATTTTTAATAAAGGCATGAATACCACACAGGCACTTGCTTTTATAGAGGAAGAGTTGCCAGCAACCGATGAGCGTGATGAAATTGTTACTTTTATTAGAGACAGTGGAAGAGGCATCATCAAGCGATTTGTGAAAGGTGCACTAGAAGATGAATAATATGCAAATTCAAGTTAGTACTGCATCCAAAAGATTTAACAAAGAATGGATTTTCTCCAATCTTAATTTCAGTTTTACCACTGGGCAACATTATGCATTGATCGGCAATAACGGATCTGGTAAAAGTACTTTGTTGCAAATTATTGCAGGATATATTGGACTTACAAAAGGAGAAATCCATTGGATAAATACAAGTGGTGAAGTCATTGATAGCTCAAATATTTTTCAACATATCAGTATTGCTGCACCCTATTTGGAACTAGTAGAAGAGTTTACTGCATTAGAACAGATCGCTTTTCATCAACAATTCAAGCCCCTTCAAACTGGATTAAGTCCAAATGAACTTTTAGAGAAAATTGGACTAAGCAATGCTACTAATAAACAGATTAGAAATTTTAGTAGTGGGATGAAACAAAGATTGAAATTAGCTTTGGCTATTTTTGATCAAGCCCCTATCTTATTATTGGATGAACCATGCAGTAATTTAGATCAAGAAGGTATTCAAACCTACCATCAATTAATGCAAGCATACGCAATGCATAAATTGATAATTGTAGCAAGCAATGATCCACAGGAATACAAATTCTGTAGTCAAGAGCTCTCACTTTCTGATTTTAAAAAATAAGGAACTGTACTAGCTTCTACTTGCAATCAACAAATTCAAATCGGTATATTTTAAATTGCATTTTTGACTGATGTAAAAATCAGTCAATGAACCCTTATATAAATAAATACCCTCTCGAAGGTGTAGTTGATGCCAAATAAGTTCTTCTAAACTTCCTTGATCTCCAACCTCCACCATCAAATGCATCAAGACATTGCTAATTGCTTGGCTTGCAGTTCTCGCAAAACCGCTTGGGATATTGGGTACGCCATAATGAATCACATCATGCTTGATGACAATCGGATTTTCATGATTGGTTAATTCAGTGGTCTCAAAACATCCACCCCTATCCACTGCAACGTCAATGATGATACTGCCTGGTCGCATATTCATCACCATCTCTTCTGTGACAACGATGGGTGCTCTACCAATTTCATTTCTCAATGCGCCAATTGCTACTTCACAAGTTTTAAGTTGTTTTGCCAATATATTAGGCTCAATCACAGAGGTCCAAACACGTTGACCTAGATTATTTTGTAGTCTTTGTAGTCTAGATACATTGTTGTCAAATACTTTGACACTTGCGCCCAGTGCAAGTGCATTGCGCACTGCAAATTCTCCAGTAACATCTGCCCCAATGACCACAACTTTAGTTGGAGGCACGCCACTGATTCCTCCCAACAGTACACCCTTGCCTGAATTAAAATTACTTAGGTACTGCCCGGCAATCAACATCACGGCACTACCCACAATCTCATTCATACTTCTTAAAATTGGATAGTTCTGATTTTCGTCTTTGATATTGTCGATAGATAAAGCAGTAATTTTTTTCGCCATCATGGCCACCAATACTTCTTGATCGATTGCAGATAAATGCAATGGAGAAATAATTGTTTGATACATCTGCAAGAAAGGTAAATCAGATGCAACAGGTGGTGCCGTCTTTATTAAAATAGGACATTGATACACTGCTGCTTTTTCAAATGCAATTTCTGCACCTGCATCTGCATAATCTTTATCTGTATAACGGCTTCCTTTTCCTGCGCCTGATTCAACTAATACACGATGTCCATTGGCTACCAAGACCCCAACAGCTTCGGGAATTAAACCAACCCTATTTTCTTGGAAAGCAGTTTCCTTTGGGATACCAATCAACAAAGGTTTTGCGCTATGAGGAATATCCAATACCTCTTCCTGAGTTTCATAGGAAAATGAAGGATGAATTTGTGGCTTGGTTACACTCATAAAAAATATTTTCATGAAGATACAAAAATACCAGAGATCATAGAATAGGAAAAGCCCTATTCCATGGAAGCCTATACATGGTTGATATAAATTCTACGCCGATTGGGGTCAAGTATTTCAATATGCACCACTACTGCGTTATCAGGCACCAGGTTAGGTGCTTTTTCTGGCCACTCTATCAAGGACATATCAGCTTCGTCCAATGCCGCTTCTACCCCAGCCTGCCTTGCATCTGCGGCATTCTCTAATCGATACCAATCCATATGGTAAATCAGTTTGCCCTGCACTTGGTATTCATTCATGATTGAAAATGTGGGACTAGACATGGGTGCTTGAATACCCATCGCCTTTCCTATTGCTGCAATCAGGGTTGTCTTACCAGCGCCCATCGGTGCTTGAAAAACCCAGACAGGTTTTGATGCATATTGTTGCAGCAATTGAGCGGCAATTTCATTGGTCTGATCAAGGGTGTAGATAAAGTCCATATTGCAAATATAAAGCTTCAAATACAATCCTAAAATGGTTTCGTACCTTTATGTGATAAATACATCATCATGGAAAACATTCAATGGAAGGTCGATGGTATGAGCTGTACCAATTGTGCGTTATCCATTCACAAATACCTTAGTAGCCAAGGCATCCATGAACCTAAAGTGAACTTCATGGAAGGCGAAGTGCAATTTGAATTGGCAGATACCAGTCAGAAAACCAGTTTAATGAAAGGCATTCAAGGACTGGGCTATAAAGTCAGGGGGCAAGACACAGAAGCAGCAAGTAAAAAATGGTTGGACAATAATAAAGAGCGTGCGATCTTCTCTCTGATCTTTACTATTCCACTCCTTTTGCATATGATACCTGGCATGCATATTCATTGGTTAATGAATCCATATGTGCAACTGGCATTGACATTACCTGTTTTTATTGTAGGCATGAACTACTTTGGAAAAAGCGCATTCAATAGTTTACTGCATGGCATTCCCAATATGAATGTATTGGTCTCCATTGGTGCGATGGCTTCTTTTGGTTATAGTTTATATGGCACGATCATAGGACAAGGTGCGCAGTTTGCGTATTACGAAACAACGGCTACTATTTTAACCTTTGTATTCTTTGGTAATTATTTAGAAGACGCTTCTATTGCTTCTACCCAAAGAGCTTTAAAGGATTTAGTGAAAGCGCAGAAAGTGATGGCCAATATGATTGTCTTTGATGAACATCATAAAGAAATTATTTTTAACGTAGCTGCTGACACCTTAAAAGTGGGTGATATTTTATTGATTAATTCTGGGGAAACTGTACCGATGGATTGTAAAATTTTATCCGGTGAAGCAGAAGTCAATGAAGCCATTGTCACTGGAGAAAGCATCCCAGTGCATCGTGCCATGAAGGATATTTTATTGGGAGGCAGCACGATCGAAAATGGAACCATTAAAGCCTATGTCACTGCGGTTGGTGATCAAACTGTATTGGCAAATATTTTAAAAATGGTGAAAGCTGCACAAGGCGAAAAGCCCCCTGTGCAAATTTTAGCAGATAAGATTAGTGCCATTTTTGTACCCTTGGTATTGGGGATTGCTTTGCTTACTTTAATGGGAAATTACTTTTTAACCAATATTGGATTTAGTGAAAGCATGTTAAGATCTATTGCTGTATTGGTGATTTCTTGTCCTTGTGCCATGGGTTTAGCGACGCCCGCTGCAATAGCAGTAGGACTTGGCAGAGGTGCCCGTAATGGGGTCTTATTTAAAAATGCAAAAAGTTTAGAAACTTTTAAAGACATCAAGCAAGTTGTTTTTGATAAAACAGGTACATTAACAACTGGTCAATTTGAGCTTAGTGGTTTTCATATTGTACAAAATAAGCATGCTCCAATGTCAGAAGACGCATTTAAAATACTCGCCTACTCTTTAGAAAAATATTCCAATCATCCCATTGCCAATTGTATTAAAACAACATGGACAACAAAAGAAGGGATGCAATGGGCACAAATAGAAGAAGTAAAAGGGATGGGGATTCAAGCCACAGATAAAGAAGGAAATTCTTATTGGGCAGGCTCTTTTAAAACATTGAATGACAAGACAACAGAAGATGGCCATAATATCTATATTCAAAAGAACAATCAATTGATTGGATGGATCGATGTGGCAGATCAAATTAGACCAGAAGCAAAAGAAGTCATTGATCATTTACACCGTCAAGGCATCAGCACCATTTTACTAAGTGGCGATAGGGCATCAAAATGTAAACTAGTGGGAGCCGCTTTGGGCATTCAAAAAATTATTGCAGAACAAAGTCCTTCAGAAAAATTAGCTACATTGGATGCTTTAATTAAAATTGCACCTACTGCAATGGTAGGCGATGGCATCAATGATGCGCCAGCATTGGCAAAAGCCACGATTGGTATTTCATTAAGCAATGCCTCGCATATCGCCATTCAAAGTGCCCAAGTGGTCTTAATGAATAATGGATTGAAGAACCTGCCTATGTCCCTGGTATTAGGAAGGAAAACATACGAAACCATTAAAGAAAATTTAGCCTGGGCATTTTCTTATAATATCATTGCGATCCCTGTGGCGGCATTAGGTTTTTTGGGCACATGGGGGCCAACCTATGGCGCCATGATCATGGCACTAAGTGATGTCGTCTTGGCCTTGAATTCACTGAGGTTATTTAAAAAGAATTTGACAAAATAGAATAAAAGAATAAATTAAATAGATTATTCATTAATTATATCATTGATTGGAAATATTAGTTGATATATTAAAAAAGCATTGGAACTATGATGGGTTTAGGCCGCAGCAATTAGCTGTGATCGAATCCATCCTTGCCGGTAAAGACACGCTTGCATTATTGCCAACCGGTGCAGGCAAGTCTATCTGCTTTCAAGTACCGACCATTTACCAAAGAGGCATCTGTATTGTGATTAGCCCTTTAATTGCACTGATGCAAGACCAAGTGAAAGACTTAGTCTCAAAAAATTTAAAGGCTGTTTTATTAGGGAGTCAATTAAGTGCGTATGAGGAGTCGATTGTGTTTAAGGAGATTGAAGCCAAAAAATACCAATTCATTTATTGTTCTCCAGAAAAATTAGCACAAAAACATTTTCAAACTTTACTAAGCGGGCTACCAATTCAATTATTTGCTATTGATGAAGCGCATTGTATTTCACAATGGGGTTATGATTTTAGACCAAGCTATCGCAAGTTGGATTTTATAAAAAAGACTTTTCCTACAATTCCCATTTTAGCTATGACGGCTTCTGCAATTCCCTTGGTGCAAAAAGACATGTTGGTGCAATTGGGTGTGCAGGATGCTAATTTAATTACAGACGAATTTTTAAGGCCCAACCTAAGTTATCAAGTCAAAAAAGAAACAGTTAAATTATTTGTATTAAAGAATTTGCTAAAAGAACTTACTGGATCAGTGATCATCTATTGCAATACAAGAAACAATGTGGCCCAACTCACTAGCATGTTAAGTAGTTATGGTTTTAATGTGGCTGGATACCATGCGGGTATGGAATTGCATGAACGCAAGAAAGTGCAGGAGGATTGGATGCAAGACAACACTCAGGTAATCATTTCTACCAGTGCGTTTGGGATGGGCATCAATAAAACCAATGTGCGTGCTGTCATTCACTTTGATATTCCTGGAAGCATTGAACAATATTATCAAGAAGCAGGCAGGGCGGGAAGAGATGGATTACCAGCAAAAGCAATTTTACTCTACCAACAAAATGACCTAGACTATTGGAATCAGTTACAAGAAAAAAAGATACCTCCAGTGGCGGTGATTAAAAAGGTATTTCAAGACCTTGCAGATTTTGTACAATTACCCGTAGGCATGGGTGAACTACAGCAATTTCTTTTTGACTTTGAGTCTTTTTGTATTCAATTTAAATGGGACAAAATTATCGCAAGGAATGCATTGCAATGGATAGAACAAGAGGGGCATGTCAAATTTGCACCTAGTTCTTTTAAGCCCACACTAGTGCAGGTCATTGAAAATAGAATTAGCATTCAATTATTCGAAAAACAATATCCAGAAACAGGTTTTGTTTTACAAACCTTATTGAGGACCTATGGAGGTATTTTAGACAGCCCTCAATATATCAATGAAGGTGTACTTGCAAAATTATTGCAACGTGATATTGAATTTGTGCAGTTACAATTAAACCAACTGCACCAATATGGCATGATTTCTTTGGAACAAAAAGCCAACCAACCCATTGTACAATTTAAGTGGAACAGGGCATCAGCCGAATTCATGACCCTTAATTTAGACGAATACCAAGCAAGAAAATTAGCTTTCGAGGACCGAATTCAAGCAATGAGAGATTATATAGGCAACAGATTAGTGACATGCAGAAACGTATTTCTTGCTAAATATTTTGGTGAAAAAGCACCAAAAAACTGTGGAATATGCGACCTTTGTATCACTAATAAGCATTAGGTATATTTTTAACAAAAGATTGGAATCCCATTTTATAGTTTAAAAAATAAAATGTGTTCCTTTACACAAAGTATTCAATTATGGAAGACAAGAAGAAGTATAAAATCCTTTTATGCGAAGACGATAGCAACTTAGGTTTAGTTTTAAAAAACTTTTTAGAACTAAATGATTATGATGTCACCCTTGAAAGAGATGGTAGATTAGGCCTTGGTGCTTTTCAACGTGAGAAATTTGACCTTTGTTTATTAGACGTCATGATGCCAAACGTGGATGGTTTTACATTGGCCGAAGAAATTAGAGATATTGATCCAGATGTGCCTTTATTCTTTTTGAGTGCGAAAACATTAAAAGAAGATATCCTTCAAGGTTACAGACTTGGTGCGGATGATTATATCACTAAGCCATTTGATAGTGATGTGTTGATGCATAAAATCAAAGCCATTATCAAACGTAACGAAGAAGACCATAAGGTCACAGACAATATTGAATTTGAATTAGGTGCTTATCATTTCAATCCAAAATTGAGAGAATTAAAAATAAAAGACGGCACACAAGTACTTTCTCCAAAAGAAAATGAGTTATTAAAAATGCTTGCAGAACACAAGAACGATTTATTGACCAGAGAAAAAGCATTGAAAAAAATATGGGGCAGTGATACTTATTTCAATGGAAGAAGCATGGACGTGTACATTGCTAAGCTGAGAAAATATTTAAAAGAAGATAGTAGCATTGAAATTGTCAATATCCATGGAAATGGATTTAGACTAGTGGTGCAATAATTTTTATTGAACGCTTTATTGCCTATCTGAATAGTTCTGGATTATCACCAAAGCCTTGTCCTTTATGCTTTCCAAGGTGCTCGTAAGCTTTAAAAGTGACTTCCCTACCTCTAGGTGTTCTTTGTAAGAATCCTTCTTGAATTAAGAATGGCTCATACACTTCTTCGATGGTGCCCGACTCCTCACCTACTGCAGTTGCAATAGTGGAAATCCCAACAGGACCACCTTTGAATTTTTCTATAATAGCAAGCAAAATGCGATTGTCCATTTCATCCAAGCCATGCTCGTCTACATTCAATGCTTTTAGTGCGTGTTGTGTGATACCTAAATCAACAATGCCGTCGTTTAAGACTTGCGCAAAATCCCTTACCCTTCTTAATAAACCATTGGCAATTCTTGGTGTCCCCCTACTCCTTCTCGCAATCTCACCAGCAGCACTTGAATCTACTTTTACTTCTAAAATACCTGCACTTCTTTCAATAATTTTTTGCAAGACTGGTGCTGGATAATACTCCAATCTTGATTTAATCCCAAAACGGGATAACAATGGTGCTGTCAATAATCCACTTCTAGTAGTGGCACCCACCAAGGTGAATGGATTTAAATTAATTTGTACTGATCTTGCATTGGGACCACTATCAATTAAAATATCAATCTTATAATCTTCCATGGCTGCATATAAATACTCTTCTACCACGGTACTTAATCGATGAATCTCGTCAATAAATAATACATCATTCGGTTCTAAGCTAGTCAATAAACCAGCCAAGTCACTTGGCTTTTCAATGACAGGACCTGAGGTTTCTTTAATCTGCACACCCATTTCATTGGCAACAATTCTGCTTAATGTCGTTTTACCTAAACCTGGAGGTCCATGAAATAAAATATGATCTAATGCCTCTCCCCTCAACTTTGCAGCTTTAATGAAAATGCTAATATTTTCAATTAACTGTGGCTGACCGGCAAAAGCATCCATGGCAGCAGGACGAATGGTATTCTCAAATTCTCTGTCCTGAATTGGTATATTTTGAAATGGCCTATCCAAGTTTGGGTTTGACATTTTTGAAATTATTTTGAAGCAGGCATCGCCTTTTCCAATAAGTGTTTGTAAATAAATTGATTTTTCAAATCGGTAAAATGTTTGCCTTTTGCACCACCCCAACCATGACGGCCTCCTGGATACAACATGAATTCAACTGGTTTACCTTGCTCTTGCAATGCACTCAATAATTGAATAGAATTTTGCATATGCACATTGTCATCCATTGTGCCATGTACCAACTGTAATACGCCTTTAAAATTTTTAAGATGTGTCATCACATTGCTAGACTTATACCCTTCTGGATTCTCTGCTGGCGTATCCATAAAACGTTCTGTATAATGTGAATCATATAATTCCCAAGCCGTTACGCTACCACCTGCCATTGCATGTGTGAATACAGATGCACCATAAGTCAATGCATAAGCACTCATATAACCACCATAACTAAATCCTGTCATTGCAATTTTAGTAGGATCTGCCTGTCCATTAGCGATAAACCATTTTGCCATGGTCATATAATCTTCCATTTCCCAATGGCCCAAGTCACGGTACATATAGTTGACACCCTCTTTTCCAAAATGTCCACTCGCTCTATGATCAAATGCCACTTGAATTAATCCTTCTTGTGCCCATGCTTCTTTTGTTGGATTAGAAGACCAGCTGTCCATCACTGTACCTGCATTAGGTCCACCATAAATACTCACCAACAATGGATACTTTTTATTTGGATCCATATTTTTAGGCCAAGTCACCAAGGCTGGTAATTCAAATAAACCATCGGCACTCTTAATACGAATCAATTCTGTTTTAGCCAATTTAGTTGCGTCAAAATTAGATGGCGTTGCAGTACCTAACACTTCTACAGTTTTCTTTTGTGCGTTGATTAAAGCCATTGTAGTTGGTGTTTGTATATTGCTATACAGGGTTACAAAGTTTTTTGCATCAGGCGCTAAATATACTTGGGCATTGTTAAAATCTCCAACAGTTAATCTTTTCTGATTTTTACCATCAAATCCAACCGAGTATAAATCAATTCTTGCACTACTTTCAATACCTCTTGCTGTAAAATATATGGTCTTGTTTTTTTCATCAATTTGACGAATACCTAATATAGTAAATTTACCATTCGTGATAGGGTATTGTAAATTACCTTCCATGTCATACATATACAGTTGATTCCATCCACTCGCATCTGCTTGAGCGATGTATCCTTTATTGTTTGGGATAAAATTAATCCTACCACCATTTCTGTCTTCTAAATCGATCCATGTTTTTTGGTATTCTGTGTACACAGGCTTTTTTGCACCTGTGGTCATATTCAACTCATAAATTTTAAGGTTGTTTTGTCCACGATCCATCCAGCTCAACCACATCGCATTGTTATTTGGATTCCAAATTGGCCATCCAAAATATTGATCATCTGCTTCATTAAAATCAGCCCATGTAATGCTTCCGCCATCTGGTGAAGTCCATCCAATTTTTACTGTTGGATTTTGATCGCCTGCTTTTGGATACCTTGTTT
>CALPJR020000006.1 GCA_943323935.2 Bifidobacterium breve | reverse complement strand
AATGAGACAGTGACTAAAGTATTCACGACTCCAGATGGTAAAACAAAGACCATGAAAGTGGAATTGTTTACCTGGGAGAAATTAGATTATGTTACCAAGGTTAAAAAAGCCTTTGGTTTAAAATAAATCGTTGATTGAATAAAAATCCCGTCTCGACACAAATTGGGACGGGATTTTTATTTTAATCCATAACTTTGACCTATGCAGGAAAGAAATAATAGACCGACTCGGTCAGAGCGATCAGATAGATCTGGAAGGTCAGACGGAAAATTCAATGGACAAAGAAAATTTAGTCCAAGGCCAAGTTTTACCACAGAACGTAAATTTATTATTGGTCGTCAACCATTGATTGAGGCTTTGAATGCTGGATCGAATATCGAAAAAATCTTACTACAAAAAAATGCACAAGGGGAAGGCTTGGATGAGATAAAGCAATTTGCAAAAACACATACTATTCCGGTTCAATTGGTGCCCATTGAAAAACTCAATGGCATGACCAAAGCAAACCACCAAGGGGTGCTTGCATTTATCTCCAATGTAAAATATTTAGACTTACAAGAAGTCATTGACTTTGTGGTCGCAAAAGGGGAGACGCCTTTATTTATGATGTTGGATGGTGTGACAGATGTTCGAAATATTGGGGCCATTAGCCGTAGCATTCATTGTTGTGGTGCGCAAGCTTTGATTATACCAGACAAAGGTGTTGGTGCATTGAATGAAGAAGCGTTTAAAAGTAGTGCAGGCGCATTGGAACATATCCATGTTGTTCGTGTAACTAGTTTATTAAAAGCAGTGGATGATTTACACATGAATGGTATTCAGGTTTTTACAAGTGAAATGCGTGCAGATAAAAATGTACATGAATTAGATTTAACCATTCCAAGTTGTATCATTATGGGTGATGAAGGAAAGGGCGTACAACCTTATTTGGCCAAGGCTGCAGATTATTTTTTCAAGATTCCAATGGCGACAAATTTTGATTCCTTTAATGTTTCTGTTGCTGCTGGTATTGTCTTGTATGAATCTATGAAGCAAAGATTGTTCAAATGAAATTCAAATTAACATTAGACGCTAAGCCCTCTAAATATCCCATTGAATATGGCGATAAGCTGATGTTAATTGGCTCCTGTTTTACAGAAAATATTGGTGCAAAATTCAAGGCACATTTATTTGAATTGTCTGAAAATCCATATGGTATTTTATTCAATCCAGTAAGTGTTACAAATGCATTGACTGAGATCATGGATAAGAGGATGTATAAAGAGGAAGATTTATTTCACTACAATGAACTTTGGCATAGCTGGAACCACCATAGTCGATTTTCTGCAATAGATCAAAAGGACGCATTAGAAAGTATCAATCATACTATTTTAGAAGCACATCATTTTTTGAAATCAGCCAATCGTTTGGTGATTACTTTAGGTTCTGCATGGTTGTATCATTTGACCAATGAAGCGCCTTTGGGTCAAGGTCAAGTGGTTGCCAATAATCACAAAGGACCCATCAATTGGTTTTATAAATCCTTGATGCAACCAAAAGTATTACAAGCGCATCTTGAGGATTTGGTAAGCCGTTTACAAGCCTTTAATCCAAACTTACATATTGTCTTTACGATCAGTCCTGTTCGACATTTAAGAGAGGGCTTGATAGAGAATAATAGAAGTAAAGCCGTCTTAATCCATGCGGTACATGAATTAGTGAGCCAATCCAATCAAGTGGATTATTTTCCTGCTTATGAATATGTGATGGATGATTTAAGAGATTACCGATTTTATGCAGAAGACCTAGTGCATCCAAATTTTGCAGCCTCTGGATATGTTTGGGATAAATTAGTGGAGACTTATATGGAGCCCAAAACGCAATCCATCATGAAACAAATTTCCGAGCTTCAATTAGCAATGAACCATAAGCCCTTTTTTATTGGTTCGGTCGAGCATCAAAAATTCCTCCAATCTTGTATTCATAAAACGGAAACATTGATGGCGGCGCATCCTGCACTATCCCTTCAAGATCATTTAGCATTTTTTAAGGCCGGCATTAGCAAATAATTGCTACATTAGAGGTCTAAATTACTGCCATGCGCATTGTACCATTTTTAGTGTCAGCGACTGTAACAGCTGGACTTGTATGCACACTCAATATCCAATTAAAATTAGGAGGCACAAAAGCACCTAGATTGGGTTATTTTTTATCTCCACAACATGGATTTTGGAAAAACGCAGAAAAACTGAATACCAATTTTGATGCCACCATCCTTGCGAATGATTTGAAAGGTGATGTGGATGTCTATATGGATGATCGTTTGGTCCCACACATTTATGCAGACAATGATGAAGATGCTTATTATGTGCAAGGCTATTTACATGCAAAATACAGACTATGGCAGATGGATTTTCAAACACGTGTGGCTGCAGGAAGATTGAGCGAAATAGCAGGCGCGGATAAATTATCTATTGATCGTTTTTTCAGAAGACTAGGCATGGTTTATGGAGCGGAACAAACCGAAGCGTTTATCAATGAAAATAATCCTGTGATGAAAGCCACGGTGGACGCCTACACTGCTGGTGTGAATGCATATTTAAAACAATTAGCACCAGAGGATCTTCCATTTGAATACAAGTTGATGAATTTTGAGCCAGAAAGTTGGTCTCCAAAAAAAACTTATTTATTCTTAATGTTTATGTCTTATGATTTGACTGGTAGGTCAGCAAGTGCAGATTTACAATTGACTAATACACGAGATTATCTAGGCTATGATTTATTTGATCAATTGTATATCAACCAACAAGATTCCTTGGATCCAATTATTCCAATAGGGACTGCTTATGCCGAACCAAGTATTGTTCCAGTAAAGCCATTGGAATCGGATATGGTGTACTTGAAAAAAACACAACAAGTGGATATCGCAAAAATGGTTGAAACACCAGAAGCACCAGATCCAAATAACGGAAGTAATAACTGGGCAGTAGGTGGATCTATGACAAAATCAGGGAAACCAATTTTAGCGAGTGATCCACATTTGGGATTGAATCTACCTTCTTTATGGTACGAGGTTCAAATCACAACCCCTACACATAGCACTTATGGTGCTAGCTTTCCAGGATCTCCAGCAGTGATTATTGGATTCAATGATAGTTTAGCTTGGGGTGTAACCAATGCAGGACGTGATGTATTGGATTATTATGAATTAAAATTTAAGGACACTACACAAAATGAGTATTGGTATAATGGTGCATGGAAGTCGATGACCAAAAGAGTAGAAGTGATTAAAGTAAAAGACAGCGCAGATGTGATTGAAAATATTTCAATGAGTCATTGGGGACCAGTGATGTTTGATGCCTATTATCAAAATCCACAATCCAATGGTAAAAATCTTGCAGTTAAATGGACAGCACATAATGCATCTACAGGGGTTGAAACTTTTTATCAATTGAATAGAGCAAAAAATATTGATGACTATTCTAAAGCGATTCAATTATGGAAATGTCCTGGACAAAATTTTGTGGTAGCCACCAAGACGGGCGATATCGCCATTAAACAACAAGGGGATTTTGTTGCAAGATGGGATAGACAAGGTGACTTTATCATGCCGGGAGCAGATAGTGCTTATGAATGGCAGGGCATCATTCCTTTTGAAGAAAATCCAATGATCCTAAATCCTGCGCGTGGATTTGTAAGTAGTGCCAATCAAAAATCAACCGATGCAAGCTATCCTTATTATTTAGGTACCGCTAGTTCTTTTCCTTTGTATAGAGGGATCAGTGTCAACCAACAATTGTCTGGCAGGACACAACTGACTGCGCAAGATATGCAAGCTTTACAAACCAGTAACTTCAATGTATTTGCGCAACAAGCAAGACCCGCTTTAATGAAGTTTGTAGAGCTGAATAAATTAAGCACAGAGGCACAAAGAATGGTTGGAATGATGACGCAATGGAATTTACACAACGATCCTTCAGAGAAAGGGAGCACCATTTTCAAATTAATTTGGGATAGCGTTGAGAACGCTGTTTGGGGAGATGAATTAGCAGGCTCATTGATTCCATTGACTGATCCAGAATCATTTGTTTTATTAGAGCAAATGAATCGGGACTCTAATTTTAGTGTAGCTGATGATATTCGAACAAAAGACAAAATTGAAAGCTTGAAAGACCAAGTGCTTTTGGGAATAGAAAAAGCCACATTAAAATGTCTTGCATTAGAAAAAGAAAATAAATTGAACTGGGAAGCATTTAAAGCAACAAGGGTTCTACACCTTACAAAAATACCAGTTCTGAGTAGATTGAATTTGCCAATTGGAGGAGGAGAGCATATCATTAATGCAACTCGAGAAAACAATGGACCAAGCTGGAGAATGATTGTACACTTGACTGACGAAATTGAAGCATACGGACTATATCCTGGAGGTCAAAGTGGCAATCCAGGTAGTCCTTATTACGATAGTTTTATTGATTATTGGGCAGCTGGTAAATATTATAGATTGCTGTTCTTACCAAAAGAAAAACTAAAGCAAAACGAAAGAACAAAATGGCATATTCAATTTAAAAAAGCAGTTGCTTAATTTATTTATCGATCTACTTAAACACATTCAAATGAAATTTATACTTTCAATATTATTAGTAGGATTAGTAACATATGCCATCGGCATTTATGGAACTTTGCCTTGGTGGAGTTTTGTGGTAACCAATCTTATCATCGCCATTGCATTGCCAATTAAACCCTTGCAATCATTTATTGCAGGTGCCTTAGGTGTTGGTGCTTTATGGGCCGGCTTGGCTTTTGGGATTGACTTGGCGAATAACCATATCTTATCTACCAAAGTAGCACAGATCCTTCCTCTAGGTGGTTCCTATATTGCTTTAATCCTTGTGACAGCATTTGTAGGAGCATTATTAGGAGGATTAGCTTCTTTGACTGGGTCATTTGTTAGGAAGCCTGAATAAGTTTACCTTTGTGGTCAATTTGCTTAATCTGTAATTGAGCTTAAATTAAATCCATATGGCACAACTGCACAACCGTGTTTCAAACAAAGAATTGAAACAAAAACTCTATGAAGAGGCTTTCGAGCGCAGGACGATTAGTTTTTACAAGTATTTTCCAATTCCAGATCCCACTTTATTTAGAGACGAAATGTACCAAGCATTGAATACAATGCAGGTATTTGGACGTATCTATATTGCGACAGAGGGTATCAATGCACAAGTGAGTGTCCCTTCTCATTTATTCGAAGCATTCAAAGCCTATCTCTTTTCAATTCAACCTCTCGAAGGAATTCGATTGAATAAGGCAGTGAATGACAATGGAAAAAGTTTTTGGGTATTGAAAATTAAAGTCAGAGAGAAAGTAGTTGCCGATGGTATTGAAGATCCCAATTTTAGTATGGAGAACAAAGGCAAGTATGTGAATGCCGAACAAATGAATGAATTATTAGCATCTCCTGATACCATTGTGATTGATATGCGCAATCATTATGAATACGAAGTTGGGCATTTTGATAACGCCATTGAAATTCCTTCGGATACTTTTAGAGATCAATTGCCGATGGCTGCCGAAATGATGCAGCCACATAAGGATAAGAATATTATCATGTATTGCACCGGAGGCATTCGATGCGAAAAAGCAAGTGCTTATATGTTACATGAGGGTTTTAAAAATGTATTTCATTTAGAAGGAGGTGTGATTCATTATGCAAATGAAATAAAAGCCTCAGGATTAGAAAGTAAATTCAAAGGTAAAAATTTCGTGTTTGATGATCGTCTAGGTGAAAAAATTACCGATGACATTATTGCGAGTTGCCACCAATGTGGTAAACCTGCAGATACCCACACCAATTGCAAGAACGACGCCTGTCATTTGCTTTTTATACAATGTGAAGCTTGTGCAAAGTCCTTTGATGGATGTTGCACCACTGCATGTAAGGAAGTCTATCATTTACCTTTAGAAGCCCAAGAAGCTTTGAGAAAAGGGGTTAAGAAGGGGATGCAGGTGTTTAATAAAGCTAAAGAAAGATTAAGACCAAGACTAGGAATTGATATTGAAGTGAAATAATTGTACAATAAAAAAATCCCGACCAAGGCCGGGATTTTTTTATTGTATTCCTAAAGTATTCAAATTTGTACGAATCAGTTGAAGCGTTTCATCTTCAGTTTTTGATTCAGGTTTAAATGCCTCGCCAATAATTTGCTCATACAATTCTATATATCTTTTAGAGATGGTTTGGATCCAATCCTCAGACATGGCTGGAACAGTCTGTCCTTCCTTGCCCATAAAATTATTTTCAATCAACCATTCTCTTACAAATTCCTTACTCAATTGTTTTTGCTTTTCTTGACTAGCTTGTCTTGCTTCGAATCCATCTGCATAAAAATACCTAGAAGAATCAGGTGTATGAATTTCGTCCATTAAATAAATGGTGTCTCCAATTTTTCCGAATTCATATTTTGTATCAACTAAGATCAAACCTCTTTTTGCAGCAATGGTTTTTCCTCTTTCAAATAAGGCTAGGGTATATTTTTCTAAAATGGCCCAATCTTCTGCCGATGCCAATCCCGCTGCAATGATGGCATCTTTTGAAATGTCTTCATCGTGTCCTTCACTTGCTTTAGTGGAGGGGGTAATGATTGGACTTGGGAAAAAATCATTTTCTTTTAATCCTTCTGGTAGTGTTACACCACAAAGTGTCCTTGAGCCAGACTGATAAGTTCTCCAAGCATGTCCCACTAAATTGCCTCTAACCACCATTTCGATCTTAAATGGAGTACATTTTTGACCAATGGCTACATTGGGAGCAGGGGTGCTAATGAGCCAATTTGGACAAATATCCTTGGTAGCTTCCAACATATAGGCGGCAATTTGGTTTAAAACCTGTCCTTTATAAGGGATTGGCTTTGGTAAAATGACGTCAAATGCAGAGATTCGATCACTTGCAATCATTACAAGTAGTTCATTTTCAATGTAATAGACGTCTCTTACCTTTCCGTGGTAGGTATTTAGAAGGCCGGGGATAGTGGTTGGATTCATGCTACGAAAATAAAAAACTTTAACACTATTTTTATAATTTTTTATGATTTGCTAACAATTTGGTATTTTGCCGTACAATTCAATTTAAAACAATTTATTATGACAAGATTATTAACTCGTTTTAGCCTTTTTTGTGCCGTTGCTTTAACAGCAATGAGTGCTATGGCTCAAAATGCAGGAACAATCGCAGGAACTGTAAAAAGTGCAACTAGTGGAGAAACGCTTGCTGCAGTATCTGTTACAGTGAAAGGCTCATCTGTTGGAACCTATACAGATGATAAAGGAACTTTCCGATTAAATGTGGCTCAAAAAGCACCTTATACATTGGTTTTTAGCTCAGTTGGTTTTGAAAACCAAGAGCAGGTGGTGAATGCTGGAACATCTAAAGTGGATGTAAGTTTAAAACAAGCTTTTACTTTAGGTTCTGAAGTTGTTGTTGCAGCATCAAGAGTTGCGGAGCGAATTTTAGAATCTCCAGTGACGATTGAAAGAATCAGCAATGCTACCATTAAGAATGCTCCAGTGGCTAACTATTACGACTTATTGGGTACTTTAAAAGGGGTGGATGTGAACATTGCCAGTTTAACTTTTAAAAGTATTAGTACAAGAGGTTTCAATGGTAGTGGTAATAGCCGTTTAAATCAATTCGTTGATGGAATGGATAACCAAGCGCCAGGTTTAAACTTCTCAGTAGCTAGCATTATTGGTTTAACAGAACTAGACGTTGACAATATTGAATTATTACCAGGTGCATCTTCTGCTTTGTATGGTCAAGGTGGTATGAACGGTACCGTTTTAATTAATAGTAAAAATCCATTTAAATACCAAGGCTTAAGTTTCCAAGTAAAACAAGGTATCAACCACGTTGATAACAAACAACGTGCACTAGCTCCTTATAAAGACTGGACAGTTCGTTTTGCAAAGAAAATTGGAGATCGTTTTGCTTATAAATTCAGTATGCAATACACAGAAGCAGATGACTGGAGAGCAACAAGTGATCAAAACTATTCTAGAACAACTGGAACACAACTTGGTCAAACTATTCCAGGTACTAGAGCATCTGATCCTAACTATGATGGTGTTAACTTTTATGGTGATGAAACAACAAGTAATTTAGCTGGTGTTGGTACTGCTGTTAAAAATGGGGTACTTGCTTCTTTGGTAGGTGCATACGGTTCAGCAGTCGGAACTGCTACTTTCAATAGTTTATACAATGCTGCTGCTTTATATCCAACATTAGCTGCTTACCAAGCATTCTTAACAGGTGCTGGTGGTGCTGCTTTAGGTGCAAATGCTGCATTCTTATGGGGTGATAGAAGAGGTTATTTCAATAATGTAAATGTGAGTAGAACTGGATATGCCGAGAAGGATGTCGTAGATCCTACAGCATTGAACGTGAAATTCCAAGGGTCTATCCACTACAAAATTAATGACAATGTAGAAGCTTCTCTTGCTGCCTATAATGGTTCTGGAAATACAGTGTATACAGGAAGTGACCGTTATTCAATTAAGGATTTTAGCATGGCTCAGTATAAGTTTGAATTAAAGGCTAGAAACTGGTACTTTAGAGCTTATACAACTTTAGAGAATTCAGGTGCGTCATTTAACTCAACAATTGCTGCACGTTATTTCAATGAAGCATGGAAGCCTAGTCAAACCTGGTATCCTACTTATGCTGCTACTTATTCTACTTTATTAAGTAATGGTGTGAATCAACAAGCGGCACATGCAGGCGCAAGAGCAAATGCGGATGCAGGAAGACCAACTGGATTCCTTGGTAATAATGCAATGTTCCAATCTTTAGTAAGTACCCCAATTTCTCAAGGTGGTGCGATGTTCTTAGAAAGAACTTCTATGCGTGCAGCTGAAGGTCAATACAATTTAACAGAAGCTTTTGGTCTAGCTAAGTACAATGCTGATTTATTAGTAGGTGGAAGTACAAGACAATTTATATTGAATTCTCAAGGTACTTTGTTTGCGGATACAGCTGGAAATATAACTATTAATGAGTCTGGTGCTTATGCGCAATTGTCTAAGCGTTTCTTAGATGATTTATTCAAGTTGTCATTTTCTGGACGTTATGATAAAAATGAAAACTTCCAAGGTCGTTTTACACCAAGAGCATCTTTGGTTATAAAATTAGAAGAAGATCATAATTTACGTGTTTCTTATCAATCAGCATACCGTTTCCCAACGACTCAAAACCAATGGATCAATTTATTAGTTGGTGGTGGTACAAGATTAATGGGTGGTTTGCCACAATTAAGAAATTTCTACAAATTCAATACCAATCCTGCTTATTCTTTAGCGAGTGTGAATGCATTTGGTGCTTCTGCATTAGCAGGTGCTCCAAATCCAGGTTTATTGAAAGTTCAAGCTTTCCCAGAATTCAAGCCTGAGTCTATGACTTCTTTTGAAGTTGGTTACAAGGGTTTAGTGGCTAAAAAATTATTGATCGATTTCTATTACTATTTTGGTGCATATGAAAACTTCATCAGTGGTGTAACTGTGTTACAATCTAGAAATGCAGCAGCGCCTAGTCCATTAGATGTATTAAGTGCAGATAAGCGTATTGCTTATTCTATCTCTACCAATGCGACTCAAAAAGTGAAGTCTTCTGGATGGGGTCTTTCTTTAGACTATATCTTACCTGCTAACTTTACAGTTAATGGTAGCATTTATGGTGATAAAATTGGTGGTTTAGAAGAAGGATTTATTGCTTACTTCAACACGCCAAAAATGAGAGCAAACGTTGGATTGAATAACAGTGGTTTTGCATTAAAGAATCGTTTAGGATTTAGTGCAATCTATCGTTACCAAGATGGCTTTACTTACGAAGGTACATTCGGAGTAGGTGAAGTATCTTCTTTCAACACATTGGATGCTGTTTTAACTTACAAATTACCTGCAATCAAGTCATTGATTAAAATGGGAGGTACTAATATTATGAACACTTATTATAATACAGCACATGGTAGTCCAGCAATTGGTGGATTGTACTATGTAAGCTTTGCTTATAACGTGTTTTAATCTACTCAGATGGGTTAGTTTAAGATCCCTTCCCGATTTTCGGGAGGGGATTTTTTTTAGCGCTATTCGTACTTTTTTCCTCGATAAAATGCTATTTTTGCATTTCAAATTAAAAAACGATTTTTCCATGCGATCAATAGCCTTTAGAGAAGCATTACGTGAAGCAATGAACGAAGAGATGAGAAGAGACGAGCGCGTATTTTTAATGGGAGAGGAAGTGGCTGAATACAATGGTGCTTACAAAGTAAGTCAAGGTATGTTGGCTGAATTTGGCCCAAAAAGAGTCATTGATACACCTATTTCTGAATTAGGTTTCACAGCAGTAGCAGTGGGTGCTGCACAAAATGGATTAAGGCCTATCGTTGAATTCATGACTTGGAACTTTGCAGTTTTACCCTTAGACCAAATTTTAAATACAGCTAGCAAGATGTTGGCAATGAGTGGTGGTCAAATTGGCTGTCCAATTATCATGAGAGGACCTAATGGAAGTGCTGGTCAATTAGGCGCACAGCACTCTACCGCATTTGAAAGTTATTTAGCGAATATCCCAGGAATTAAAGTGGTATCACCATCAAATGGATATGATGCAAAAGGTTTATTGAAACAAGCAATACGTTACGAGGAAGATCCAATTATGTTCTTGGAAAGTGAAGTAATGTATGGAGATAAATGTGATGTGCCAGAGGAAGAATATTATATACCATTGGGTAAGGCCGACGTTAAGCGCCCGGGCAGAGACATTACGATTGTGTCTTATAATAAAATGATGAAAGTGGCATTGTCCACTGCAGATGAATTAGAGAAAGAGGGTATCAGTGCAGAAGTGATTGATCTAAGAACCATTCGTCCATTAGACTGGATGACTGTATTAGAGAGTGTTAAAAAAACCAATCGTTTAGTGATCATCGAAGAACAATGGCCTTTTGCTTCGGTATCATCTGAGTTAAGTTATAGAATACAAAAAGAAGGTTTTGATTATTTAGACGCCCCAATTAGAAGAATCACAAGTGCTGACGCGCCTATGCACTATGCACCTAATTTGACGGCATTAGCCATTCCTGATGTGACCCGTTCAGTGAAATTGGTGAAAGAAGTCTTACAGCAATACAAGTAAGCACTAAATCCTTGTATTTGACCATTTATACAATGGCTTTACAGCTAATAAATATTTTATTCAATATCCCTTACAAAGGGATATTTTTGTATTATATAACTTTACAATTATGGGCATGATTCTTTTTATCCTTTATTGGTTGGGCTGGCATATAGGTATCTATACTATGCTAAGAAAAGCAGGCGTGCCAGCAAATAAAGCCATCATTCCAATTTACAATACATGGGAAGTTGTCCAACTTTGTAAAATTCCAACATTTTGGTTTTGGATTCAATTGATTCCAATTGTAGGTCAATTTGTAAGCTTATGGATCACTATTTTATTTGTGATGCATTTCAAAAGAGTCAATTTTATTCATCATACTTTAACGGTCTTCGTTCCCTTTTTATATTTACCCTATCTTGGATTAAATCAAAAAGAACAATGGTATGGGGATGCCGCATTAGCACATTACCATAAACCAGCATCAAGAGAATGGGTAGATGCAGGTGTGTTTGCGATTGTGGCTGCCACATTGATAAGAACATTTTTATTTGAAGCCTATGTAATTCCTACCGAGAGTATGGAGAAGACTTTATTAGTGAATGATTTTTTATTCGTTGATAAAGTGACTTATGGTGCAAGAATTCCACAAACACCTTTGTCATTTCCTTTTGTGCACAATACCTTGCCTGGTGCTCCAACAACGCCTTCCTATTTAAAATGGATTCAGTTAGATTACAAACGATTCCCTAAATTAAGGGATGTGAATAGAAACGATGTGGTTGTGTTTAATTTTCCAGCAGGAGATACCATTATCAACTTGCCAGAATTTGGCTCTAAGATTCCATACTATGATGTGTTAAGAAGTCCTCAATACAATAATGACCGAGCAAGATTGCAGGCGGATTATCCAATTTTAGTGCATCCAATGGATAAGACCGACAACTATATCAAAAGATGTGTTGGTATTCCAGGCGATGTGATTGAAATTAAAAAAAGTCAATTGTGGGTGAATGGTCAACCTGCACTGGTAGCGCCATTTATGCAGACAGAATATTTAGTAGAAACAGATGGTAGACCACTTGCAGAGGATTTTATCCAAGACAGTTTAGGCATCAATATCAATGAAGCAACAGCTGATTTTCAATTTGTAGAAGGGCAACCAAATGTCTTTAAATTAAACCTCACCGCATCAGCTGCAGCAAGTTTAAAAAAATTGCCGAATGTAAAATCGGTTGTTTTATTTGAAGACCAAAATGTGGGGTATACATTCCCTAATGATATTGTACATTTTCCATGGACTGCAGATAATTTTGGACCGATACGCATTCCAAAAAAAGGAGATCAAATACAGTTGAATGATAGCACTATAGAATTGTATAGAAGAGTGATTGAAGGGTATGAGCAACAAAAATTAACCACTCAAAATGGACAATATTTTATCAATGGTAAAGCAACGACTACCTACACCATTCAAGAAAATTATTATTGGATGATGGGAGACAATCGCCATCGTAGCCAAGATAGTCGTTACTGGGGCTTTGTGCCAGAGACACATATTGTTGGTCGTGCAGCTTTGATTTGGTTTAGCTATAGTCAATCCATAAGGTGGAATAGGCTCTTTAATTTGATAAAATAAAAACATGCACAAGAAATTTGAATTTGAATATGAGGAGTTGGATCATCTAGAAGCATTAGAAGCAGAAGATCTTGCTTTATTAAATGCAGCTTTCAAAGCAGTAGAAACTGCTTTTGCGCCCTATTCAAAATTCAAAGTGGGTGCTGCTGCCAGATTATCAAATGGACAAATCATACTTGGATCCAATCAAGAGAGTGCAAGTTATCCTGTAGGTATTTGTGCTGAGCGTACACTTTTAAATAGTATTGGTAGTCAATATCCAAATGAAACTATACAAGCCATGGCGATCAGTTATATACCTAATGGTGTTGCATCAGATCATCCATTGTCTCCATGTGGCATGTGCAGACAATCTTTATTAGATTACGAGTTACGCTACAAAAGCCCTATCAGGCTTATTTTGGCTGGAAAAACAGGAAAGGTGATGTTGATTCCTTCTGCATCCAATATCCTCCCATTTGGGTTTACAGGCTCAATTTTAGGCAAATAAGGTTTGAACGCCAAGTCCAATTCTAAATTCATGTTGCAATAGCCATTTTTTCCTGGCTAATCCCCATGCATATCCCGTCAAATTTTTATCTGAACCAATGATTCTATGGCAGGGTACAATAATGGCTATTTTATTTTTTCCATTGGCGGATGCAGCTGCTCTTATGACTTTAGTGTCACCTAATTTTTTTGCTAGTTCTGCATAACTCATTGTTTTAGCATAAGGCACTTCATATAATTCTTTCCATACCTTTTGTTGAAAATCAGTTCCTGATTGATGAATAGGCACTGTAAATTGAGTTCTACTTCCATTAAAGTAGTCTATTAATTCATCGATGCAATGGTGAATGACAGCAGGGCTTTCAATCCCTTCATTGTCTGAACTCGATTCGGAGTCATCGATAAATGTGATTGCTTGAATACAATCCTTATCAGCAACAATTTTAATTCGACCAATTGGACTGGTATAAATATGTTCGAATTGTTGCATGCTATTTTAAATTGTACTTAATCTAATATTTTCGCCAATTCAATTAAATCATCCTGTTTAAAATGGAGTGTTGGGCTCTGAAAACATTTTGCAAATTCAAGGATCAATTTTTTAATCACTCTTTGATTCGATAGGCGCTTGTAATAAACTGTTTTGGGTTCAATATTATGTCGTAAAAAATATTGGTCCATATCTTTTTGAGAAAAAGGATGACCAGAAGTGCCTTCTACATAAAATTGAATAAACTCTTGAGGGTTAGGCACTATCTCATGTGGTTCCCAGTCTGCACTAAAATAAGCAAGGATGCACTGCTTTGGAATATTGATCCATTCTGCATGTATTTCTAATTGTTGGCATAATTCTGCATAGATCAAAGAATTTGCAAATGCATTACCTGGTTTTGCTTGAAGCGGGGAGGATACTAAAAAATCTTCTGGATTATCGTAGCTTACTTCGACACCTTTAATTTGATAGTAGCTAAATAAAATATTTCGAATGACATTGGCCTGTTCTAAAGGCGTTAAATAATTATTTAATTCTAGCCAGGTATTGCGTCTAATTTTTTCTAGTTGATGTCTCAGTGGATCCAATGCTAATTCTGGGAACTGGTATTTAACCAAAATCAATGCACCTTCAAAAAGAGAAGGCTTAGGCAATGCAGCCCAATCTCTTAATTGTTGATGTATATCCTTAAGACGAAGTCTGTAAATCATTTTTTCGATGCGCTCCAATGTGGTTTCCTCTAAGGTGTTTTCCCATAAATTTTCTAGGTCGGGAATGATTGGACTGCCATAGTCTAATAACCTATTGGATATTGTACTAAATACTTCCTCATCAGGGTCGTCAATGAGGGTAAATAAGGCTTTTATTTCTTCGTTTTTTGGCAACATGGGCAATAATGGATTGCTTTTT
>CALPJR020000005.1 GCA_943323935.2 Bifidobacterium breve | reverse complement strand
CCTAAATCCTTTAACTCTTGTGTAGAGGTAAAGCAAATTGGACGTTTAAACTGAGTCGTTGCAATGATTGCATAAATAGCCAATTCATTTTTAATCATGTATTGTCTATTTGGATTGAAATCAATCAACATCTCTGATTCAATCATATCGTTTGGCTTAGCAATGCCAGAAGCCAATGCAAATTCCTTATTGATAGGTAATTTAAATTTATGCGTCGGGAAAATACTTACAGGACCTTCCTGTGTTGAAGCTTGGTATTTACCAGTTTGATCTCCTACTACATACCTTAAAATAGAATCTAAATTATGGTAATTTGTTTCGCCAAATTCCGGAAGCGGATTGTAATAAGCTACATTTAATTTATTTCCAGCAACTTGTTCTTCGGTAAAAATGACATCAAATTTATCGCTCTTGTTCACCTTATACCTTAATTCACGCATATACCAATCAGATCCCAATAAACTATTCACCACAACACGCACGTCAGGTCTGATGCCTTCTACTTCCTGCGCATACCATAATGGATAAGTATCGTTATCGCCGAATGAGAATAAGATGGCATTAGGAGGACAGCTTTCTAAATAAGCTCTTGCCATATCACGTGCTAAAGTCTTTTGACCACGATCATGGTCATCCCACTCCTGCTGCGCCATCAATGTTGGCACTGCCAATAAACATAATACAGTGGCAATCGTCGTGGCCATATTTTTATTGACAACTTTACCCAACCATTCTGCTATTTGTAAAACACCTAAACCAATCCAAATTGCAAAAGCATAGAATGATCCAACATAAGCATAATCACGTTCACGAGGTTGAAGCGTCACTTGGTTCAAATAAATCACAATCGCAAAACCAGTGAAGAAGAATAATAAGCCTGTCACCACAAAATCTTTTTTATTCTGTTGGTATTGATATAATAATCCAATGATACCTAAGAAGAAAGGCAACATAAACAAGTTATTGTTTGCCTTATTGTCTTTGTTAATACTATCTGGTAATTTAGATTGTTCGCCAAAGAAGAAATTGTCCACCACGGATATGCCAGTTTTGAAATTACCATCACGTACATTTCCAAAACCTTGTAAATCGTTTTGTTTACCAGCAAAATTCCAAAGGAAATAACGCAGGTACATAAAGCCAAATTGATAATTAGTAAAGTACTTGATATTGTCTCTAAGCGTCGGTACATCCCCTTCCTGTATTCCAGCAAAAGCTCGGTAACTATCTAATTGACCACGATCATTATCACCATCCCACATTCTTGGGAATAAATGCGCCGAAGGTGCAGAGCCCCAATCTCTTTTAATATTTTTTCCGGAGAACTCATAATTGGTTGGTGTTTTCACATACTGGTCACTACCTTCTACTGTTTCTGCTTTATCAACAAAATCAGGACCATATAAGATAGGCCAATCTCCATATTGCTCTCTTCCTAAATAACCCACTAAGGTTACTGGATTGTCTACATTGTACATATCTACAGAAGGGTCTGCATTAGAACGAATCATAGTTGTTAAATAGGTAGAGTACCCTATCAAAACAAATATAGTGGACCAAATACCCAACTTTAAAAAATAGTACCCATTTTTATTCGCATATCGAATACCTATTACAAACAATGCACTGATGAATACAAAAAAGCTGATGAAGCCACTATAAAAAGGCAATCCGAAGCTATTTACAAATTGAATATCAAATGCTGCTGCCCACTTAATCGTGTATTGAATTAAAAATACTTGTACTAATCCTGTAATGATCACACCTATAAAGAATGCAAATAATGCTCCTTTGAAACTTGGCTTATACAATCTAAAATAATATACCATTACAATGGCAGGGATTGTCAAAAGGTTTAATAAATGGACCCCTATTGAAATACCCATAATATAGAAAATGAAAATGATCCACTTATCGGCACCAGGCTGATCTGCTTTGTCTTCCCATTTTAAAATAGCCCAGAATACCAATGCAGTAAAGAAGGAACTCAAAGCATACACTTCACCTTCAACAGCACTATACCAGAATGAATCACTAAAAGTATACGCTAATGCACCTACTACACCAGCACCCATCACCAATAAAACTTGGTTACTGGTCAATTCTGTGCCTGACTTAGCGACTAAAATGCGTTTTGCAAAATGGGTGATTGTCCAGAACAAAAATAGAATGGTAAAACCACTAGCAATGGCACTCATACTATTCACCGCCAAGGCTGCTGTTTGTGGATTGTCTCCAAAAAAGATAATAAACACCCTTCCTAAAAGTACAAACATCGGTGCTCCAGGAGGATGAGGAATTTGTAATTTAAAAGCACTACTGATAAATTCTCCGCAGTCCCAAAAACTACCCGAAGCTTCCATCGTTAATAAATAAACAGTACATGCAATTAAGGTAACTGCCCAGCCTGTTAGATTGTTGATTTTTTTGAAATCCATTTTGTCCATTTTAGTAGTTGCAAACTTAACTGAAACTGAGCAAAAAGGGAAATTTGAGCCAGTTTTAAGCTTATTTTAAGAATTTATGGCTCCCTCGCCTATTCTTAGGTAGGGTTTTTTATCTTTGTGCCCCATGAGTCAAAATCGATCTGTCGCATTCCATACATTAGGCTGTAAACTTAACTTTTCAGAAACTTCTACCATGTCTAGGCAACTAGAGTTGGAAGGCTTCGAGAAAAAGCAGTTTACCGAGCAAGCAGATGTCTATGTGATCAATACCTGCTCGGTGACCGAAAATGCAGATAAAGAATGTCGACAACTCGTTAGAAGGGTACAACGATTGGCCCCAGAAAGTTTTATTGTCATCACAGGTTGTTATGCCCAATTAAAGCCCCAAGAAATTGCGACCATCCCTGGAGTTGATTTGGTATTGGGCGCAGCAGAAAAGTTTAACTTAGTAGAGCACCTTGCCAATCTCACAAAAGGCGATGAAACCAAAATTTGTAGTTGTGATATTGATACATTAACCGGATTCCACAGTTCTTTTTCTGTCAATGATAGAACCAGGACCTTTTTAAAAGTACAAGACGGTTGTGATTATAGTTGTTCATTTTGTACCATACCAATGGCAAGAGGTAAAAGTAGAAGTGATACAGTGGCAGGGGTGGTTCAACAAGCAAAAGGTTTGGCGGAAAAAGGCGTAAAGGAAATTGTATTAACAGGAATCAATCTTGGAGATTTTGGAAAAGGAGGTGATGGTGGAAAGCATCATGAAGAAAGTTTTTTTGAACTCATCAAAGCATTGGACAATGAAACTGCCATTGAACGTTACCGAATTTCATCCATTGAGCCGAATTTATTAACAGATGAAATCATAGCTTGGGTTGCACAGAGTAAAAAATTCATGCCGCATTTTCATATTCCTTTACAAAGTGGATCAGACACCGTATTAAAATTAATGCAACGCAGGTACAATAGTCAATTTTATAGAGAACGTATTGAATTGGTAAAAAAATTAATCCCACACGCAGCAATTGGTGTAGATGTGATTGTTGGCTCACCTGGCGAAACTGAAGCCTATTTTCAAGAAAGCTTTGCATTCATTCACAGCTTAGACATTTCTTATTTGCATGTGTTTACCTATTCTGAACGTGCAGCGACTAAGGCATTAGACATCAAACCAGTCGTGCCTATTGCAATTCGCAACGAACGCAATAAAATATTACGCAATCTCTCTTATCAGAAATTACAATATTTTACAGAAGCACATCGAGGTGAAAACAGAAAAGTCTTATTTGAATCCGTGAAAAAAACAGGCGACGGAGCGATGGAAATACTAGAAGGCTATTCGGATAATTATATCAGGGTTACAACACCTTACAGAGCAGAATGGAGCAATCAAATTGTGGAATGGACGATATAAAATATGGATTAAAGTATAGAAACTTCTTCCAGCTTGAACTCAACAATCATCATCATATTAATACTATCTAGTCTTACATAGACAGATTTTTTATCCACTTTTACCACTTCTCCTCTTTGTCCCATAAATAAGCCATTGTTCACTGCCACTTTTGTTTGTGGCTTGATGGTTCCCAAGTCAACCACTTGAATATTGGTATAAGACAAGCCAAGGTATTTTCTGATCAATTCAATTTCATTGTCTCTAATGATGGCTGGTTTTTTTTCAAAATAAAGAAAACGCACCACACCCATTGTACTTAGTACATTGCTATATTCTTCCTTGGTTGATTTTACAAAGACATAAGACTTAAACAATGGCTCTTCAATAATCTTCTTTCTATCCGACCATTGGCGTTCCTTTTTTTGTGTTGGACACCAACTCTCAATGCCTTTTTGTGCAAAATTAAGGTCTACTTTTTTCTCCCATTTTGGCTTTGTATACACTACATGCCACTTTCTCAACTTTTCCATGCACTCCATTATTTTTTTACAATCGCTGTTGTTTTTTTATTCAATGCAGCTAAAATTTTACTCGACTCATTCACTTGAAAATCTTTCGCTAAATCTTTAATCCAAGCTTGATAACGATCTTGTTTTGATTTATCAGGATTATTGTAAAACTTATCATTGTCCACTTTAATTGGCGCCAATTTCATTGGTGTCTTTAATTTTAACGATTGCTCATTTTGTTTAGACAGTTCTTGAACACGCTTTTTGAAAGCTTGGTACTTGTCTAATTTTAAATAAACTGGTGTTTCAATTTGACTAGAAACCCATTGTAAATTTTGCTTGAATTTATTTAAAGCAGTATCGTTTTGGATTTTCGAGTTTGTTGATTGTATCACTTGAGACAATTGTGCATTATTAGGCCATACATTGTATTTAGCCCTTTCCATCTCATCCCAACTCAAAGCAGACTCATTGTCTTTTTCTCTATACTTAAGGTACTCGTATTCGTCTGGCAAAATAATATCTGGAACCACCCCCTTCTTTTGTGTAGAACTTCCTGTGATACGATAGAATTTTTGGAAAGTCAATTTTACTGCACCATATTCTGTTTGTATACCCAATGAATCTAAGGGCTTGCCAAATGCTACATTTCTTTGTACAGTACCCTTGCCATAGGTAGAAGTACTTCCTACAACAATGCCACGCTTATAGTCTTGTATAGCGCCAGCAAAAATCTCACTTGCCGATGCACTAAATTCATTGGCCATCACTACTAATGGACCATCATATAAAATGCCAGGTGTTTCGTCATATAAAGTCTGAGATCTTCCTTCCTTATTTCTAATTTGAACAATTGGCCCTTTATCAATAAATAAACCAGCCATTTGAACTACTTCATATAAAGAACCACCGCCATTGAATCGCACATCTATGACAATGCCTTTTACATTTTCCGCCTTCAATTTTTTAATTTCTGCAGCTACATCTTCAGAACATCTATGCCCGTCTTCTCTTTCAAAATCGGCATAGAAATCTGGCAATAAAATATAACCATATTTATCTTCCCCATTTTGTATCACCACACTTCTTGCATAGCCTTCGTCCAACACAATTTTTTCTCTTATTAAACTAACCACTTTGAAAGTACCGTCTGGTTTTCTAAAAGTCAACCTTACTTCTGTTCCTAAATTACCGCGAATTAATTTAACTGCATCTGTTGTTTCATAACCAGAAACATCTACAGGCTCATCGGCGCCTTGTGCAATTTTAACAATCACATCATTCACCACAATCTGTCCAGACTTCCATGCTGGTCCACCTGGTTGGATGCTAGCAATGCGGATGCCAAAATCATCCTGTGTCAACTGTGCGCCAATACCATAAATCACACCGCTCATTTGTTCTGTAAAAGAACGCTTTTCTACTGGTGCTAAATAATCTGTATGCGGATCCATTAAACCTGTAATAGCATTCAAGAATAATTCGAATCGTTTTTCTTTAGTAAAGGTTTTTTCAAAGGATTCCAATCTCTTTTTGTAAGATTTTTTGATATAGGCTCTTGATTCCGCTTCTAATGTAGAATCATTTTTAATGACAAATTTTTCCTTGCCTTTATTTTTTTCTCGCTCATCTATCAAACTTGCATAACGTTCAATTGTTCTATACTTTAACAACATTTCCCAACGCTTCGCTCTTTCCACTTCATCTTTAGGATATCCTAATTTATCTGTATTCAATAACGCCGAATCATCTTTACTAAAATCAAAAGGCTGATCCATGATTTGATTAAATAAGGCTTGTGTTTCTTTGATACGAAGCTCATAGATACGATTCACAGCAGGTTGAAATGCAATTGTAGCGCCATGAATTTCATCGTCAATTGTTGTACTATATTTAGATAAACCATCTAGATCTGACTGCAGGAAAGTATTTTTTTCTGGATCTAACGCTTTAAAATAAGCACTAAAAACTTCTTTAGAAAAAGCGTCGTCAATATTCCTTGGACTGTAATGTTCTGATTCTAATAACTGCCCAATGGTAGATAATAATTTTCGCTGTCTTAATTCAGGCGATTCTTGATTTTCTGATTTAACTGTACTAAAAGCAAAGAACAAAGCACCAAATAAGAATACTGTGGCGAACACTTTCCACTTATTTTGTTTTACGTATGTCATAATGTTATGCATGAAGGATTTCAAAAATAGCGTAAAATGGGAATCTTATGCGCCTAATTCAGTTTTTCTACTCTTTTTTAGCATTATTTTACAAAAACATGCTCAACTAATTTTATTGATTACTGAATTAACGTATTTTTGCAGCCCAAATGGAGGGCGTAGCTCAGTAGGTTAGAGCGACAGTTTGTGGCACTGTAGGCCGTGGGTTCGAGACCCATCGTTCTCCCATTAAAAACCTGTCCCGATTTAGGGATAGGTTTTTTTAGTTTAAATGCTTTTTATGATATTTTTTTTAATTCCAGTTTTAGTAGGTGCTTTTGGCTGGTGCTTGGTTTGGACTATATCGATTATGCCATTTAAATGGCCTCATTTAGCTGATCAATGGGTCGGACAAATCGATTTAGCAAAAATAATACCTGAATTGACAGAGCATGACCCTTTTGAATCAATGAAACCAGTCATCAATGACAAATTGGATGATTTTTTTAGACATAAATTAAGTGCCAAGCTTCCTATGATCTCTATGTTTATTGGAGATAAGACCATTGAGGAATTAAAGGCCGTATTTATGGAAGAATTAGCCCTACTCTTCCCATTGCTCATTAGTGAGTTCAGTGCCCATTTAAATAAGGACTTACAGCAACAATGGGATCAAAAATTTAGAATCATCCTACAGCAGAAAATCATCAAGGCAAGCATGCCATTTAGATGGGTCGCTTTTGTTTTAGGCGCCATTTGGGGCCTTGTAATTGCTTTAATTCTTCCTCTTATTTAACCGCTTATACTTTACAGGCACCTTTCTTTAAACATTAGCACGAATTTTGTGTTAATACTTAAACAGAAAGCAACCCTCATGGTCTAAAGACCACAAATACAATTATGAAACAACTTATTATACTATTTAGTGCATTCATCATTCAAACGAGCTCTTTTGCTCAAATTCCAACTGGACGCCCTGCTGGTGCGGGTGGTAGCATGAATATGGGTCACTTTTACGGAAAAGTGGTAGATGCCAATAAAAAAGGGATCGATGGTGCCACCGTACAACTAAAAGGTAGCAAATTCGATCCTGCCACCAAAAAAGCAAGCGATGTGACTTTAGCCACAATGATTACTGCTAATAACGGTGATTTTAGTTTTGATCAATTATCTGTGATGGGTAATTTTAAATTAATCATCACTGGTATTGGGTATAAGAAATATGAAAAGCAAATTAGCTTTAACCTAAAGCCAGGTGGCAATCCTCAAGACATGATGGCATTGGTAGATAAAGATTTAGGAAATATTAGGTTAGAGGAAGATCCAAATCAATTGCAAAGCGTGACTGTAACTAGTTCTGCAAAGCCGCAATTTGAAATGGGCATTGATAGAAAAATTTTCAATGTAGACAAGAACTTGGCAAGTACAGGTCAAACTGCAGTGGAAGTGATGAAGAATATACCGAACTTAAATGTAGACATTGATGGCAATGTTACTTTAAGAAACGCGACCCCTACTTTATTAATTGACAATCGCCCAACTACATTGACTTTAGATCAGATTCCTTCTGATATCATTGACAGAGTTGAAATCATTACCAACCCTTCTGCTAAGTATGATGCATCAGGTGGTAATGCTGGTATATTAAACATCGTTTTAAAGAAGAATAAAAAGAATGGTTATAATGGAGGTCTTAGAGGTGGTGTGGACATGCGTGGTAAAATTAATGCTGGTGGTGACATCAATTTAAGAACCAATAAAATTAACTTTTCGGCAAGCGCCAATCTCAGAAATAGTAAATCAATAAGTACAACAGACAATAGTAGAAACCTGCTTTTAATTCCAACACCAACTAGTATCAGTACTTATACGGATAATATTGGTTTGAGCGAATTTGCTTTTTACAGAGGTGGATTTGACTATTTGATTGATAACCGTAATACTTTTTCTCTATTTGGTAATATTGTTAAAGGAGACTTTGGCAATACATCTACACAAACAATTGATTCAATTTTCAATGGTGTTAATAGAAATAACAATATAGCATTAGACAATACCTCTATATTTTCATTTTTAAACAAAGGGGCTCAAGCTAGTTTCAAACACTTGTTTGCAGAAACTGGCCATGAATTAAGTGCTGATTTCAATTATAATGAAAGCAATAGCGATAACAACTCTTTAATCAAATCCTCTATCATCAATCAAGAAACAAAAGGGTCTGGTTATAATAAAAATTATACCTCTAATATTGATTATGAAAGATTATTCAAAAATAATGCCAAATTCGAAGCTGGTGTGAGAATGAATAACCGCGATGAGTTTAATGCTAGAGACCAATTTAGAAATGGATTTTTAGTGAATAGTATTAGTAATCAATTAAGATACAATGAACAAATTCTAGCTGCTTACTCTAACTTAGGTGGAAAGAAAGACAATCTTAGCTATCAACTTGGATTCAGAGTAGAAAATAGATCATACACTGTAAATGTATTGAACAAGCAAGGGCAAGACTCTTTAGAATCAATTATAAAACTTCCTATTTCATTATTCCCTAGTGCTTTCTTAAGTTATAAAGTGAATGATAAAAACGATCTGCAGTTTAACTACTCTAAGCGAATCAATGCACCGAATCCATTCCAATTACAACCATTTGCAGACTATAGTGATCCATTAAACATATCTGTAGGTAATCCTAAATTGAAACCACAATTCACGCATTCTTTTGAAATGGCATACAATAATGTCTATAAAAAAGGATCGAATTTATTGGTAACTGCTTACTATAAATACAGTACAGACTTAATCACCAACTATATCTATAAGGACATCAATCCTATTAATAACGATAGTGCTTTTTACAGTTCCTATATTAACGCCAATACTTCTACAGTATTTGGTTTAGAAATTAGCAATAAAACAACTATTACTAAATGGTGGGATTTAAACCTAAGCTTTAACTTATTTAAATCAGAGATCAATTCAACCATTATTGGTCAGGATGTCAATAACAACCTTACGAGCTGGTTTAGCAAAATGAACAATAACTTTAAACTAGTAAAAGGATTATCGTTACAATTTAGTGGTCAATACCAAGCTAAAACAATCCTGCCTCCAGGTGGTAACTCTGGCGGTGGTGGCGGAAGAGGCGGTGGCGGATTCGGTGGCGGTGGTGGCGGATTCGGTGGGCCACAGTCTACTGCTCAAGGATACAATTTGCCTAACTATGAATTTGACTTAGCGATCAGAAAAGATTGGACTTTGAAAGGTGGTAAAACTGCATCATTGACTTTGAGTGCAAGTGACGTCTTTAGAACTAGAGTGATTCAGACTTATTCAGAAAGTTTATATTTTACTCAAAATGTAATAAGAACAAGAGACCAACAATTCTTTAGATTGAACTTCTCTTACCGATTTGGTAAATTTGATGTGAATTTATTAAGAAGAAAAAGTACAAAGATGCAAGAAGGAAGTGGTGGAATGGACCAAATGCAACAATAAGCAAAACATATTTATTTAGAAGTTTTACCTTCTAACATAGGAACAAAAGAGAATGCCTCAAAGGATTCTCTTTTTTCTTTTCCATCCTTTTTCTTTGTTAAACGTAGCATCCTTTGTTCCGCGCCTTCCTCATCTAAGGGAATAATCATTTTGCCATTCACTTTCAATTGTGCCCAAAGTTTTTCGGGTACTTTAGGTGCAGCTGCGGTAATTAAAATTTTATCGAATGGGGCTAGTGTTGGCAATCCATCAAATCCATCCCCAAAACTAAAATGAATGTCTGGATACTGTTGCTTGAAAATATAAAAAGGCGTTAAATCAAATAGTTGTTTTTGTCGCTCAATGGTAAAAACTTTTGCACCCATGGCTGCTAGCACCGTTGTTTGATACATGCTACCAGTTCCAATCTCTAATACTTTTTCTCCTGGCTTAATTTGCAATAACTGTGTTTGATAAGCCACGGTATAGGGCTGAGAAATAGTTTGATCTGCAGCAATTGGAAAGGCACGGTCCTCATAGGCAATCCTATCAAATGCAGAGTCTAAAAAGAAATGCCTTGGTATGGAACCAATGGCCTCTAAGACCTGATCGTCGGTGATACCTTTCGTTCTTAATACCTCTACCAATTGCTTGCGCAATCCTTTATGCAGGTAAGCATCTTCTAATTTTCGCATGCTTGATTTAGTTTAACTGCATAGCTGCAATAATGTTGTTAATTTTGTTTTGCAAATGTGCATAGACCTCATCGAATGACTCCTTATTTGGTAAAACTGCATTGACACTGAAATAAAATTTAATCTTCGGCTCCGTACCACTCGGTCTAGCAGAAATTTTTGTGCCGTCTTCGGTCACAAACTGCAATACATTACTTTTTGGTAATGCTATTTTTGTTTGAGTACCAGTGATTAAATCAGTACTTAATTGCAATTGATAATCCAATAAGGTAACTACTTTCATTCCAGCAATTTCAGTTGGTGGTTGTTTTCTGTAGCCTTCCATCATCGCTGCAATTTCTTGCTGCCCGTTCATGCCTTTTTTAGTGATGCTAATTAAATGTTCATAATAGAACCCATATTGCATATACAATTCGATCATTTTATCAAACAAGGACTTACCCTTGCTTTTTTCATACGCTGCCATCTCACACAATAAAGCCACTGCACTCACCGCATCCTTATCTCTTATTTGGTCACCAATCATTAATCCAAAACTCTCTTCTCCACCAATGATATAATTTTCTTTTCCTTCTTTTTCTTTAACCAATTCAGCGATCCACTTAAATCCTGTCAACACATTGTAGCAATTCACTTCGTTTTGTCTAGCTACTTCATTGATCATTTCGGTCGTAACAATTGTTGTGACCACCATATCGTTTGGTGCTGCAATACCCTTGGCCCTTCTGGCTTCCATCATATAGGCAAATGCCAAGACAGCAGTTTGATTGCCATTCATCAAGACCCATTCTCCTTTATGATTTTTTACACCAATACCTACTCTATCTGCGTCTGGATCTGTTCCCAAAAGGATATCTGCATTCAAAGCCTTTGCTTTTTCTAAGCCAATACGCATTGTTTCACTCTCTTCTGGATTAGGATAAGCTACCGTTGGAAAATTACCATCTGGTGTAGCTTGTTCCTCTACTATATGTACATTCTTAAAACCATATGCTGCTAAAACTTTTGGCACCAAGGTAATCCCTGTACCATGAATTGGGGTATACACAATTTTTAAATCGCTTTGCGCTGCAATCACTTCTGGATAAACACTCAAAGTTTTTAGCATCGCAATATAGGATGCGTCCATCTCTGCTCCTATGATTTCAATCAATGCATCCCCTCCAGTCCATTTTACTTCTTCCAAAGACTGAATCGCTTCCACTTCGGTAATCACATTTTTATCATGTGGTGGCACCAATTGACCCCCGTCATTCCAATAGGCTTTATAGCCATTATATTCTTTTGGATTGTGCGAAGCGGTACAAACGACCCCGGCTTTACATTGTAGTTGACGAATAGCAAAGCTTAATTCTGGTGTTGGTCTCAATGCTTCAAATAAATACACTTTGATGCCATTTGCCGCAAAAACCTGAGCAGTTGTTTCTGCAAGGAACCTTGAATTATTTCGGCTATCATGACCCACCACCACTGAAATTGGATCATTCGGATAGGTCTTTAATAAATAATTAGAAAAACCCTGCGTCGCCATCCCAATCGTATATTTATTCACCCTATTGGTACCCACGCCCATCAATCCCCTTAATCCTCCAGTTCCAAACTCAAGATTTCTATAAAATGCATCTTCTAGCAAATCGGGTTGATTGGCCTGTAAAGACCTAATTTCCTCCTTTGTGGCAGTATCGAAATTACCTTCTAACCAGCTTGCAATTTTTTGATTGATTGCTTGACTCATAATGGAATGGATTGAAATACTTGGAATAGTGGCAAATTAAATAATTCTGCTTAAATAAGCCCATAAAAACAATATTAGTTTCCTGATAATCTGTGAATTATTTGAGGGTATTTTAAGTAAGAGACTAAAGGAAATGGAGTAAATTCGTGTCTCAGTCAAAAATGCTTTTAACCATGGAAAATATCAGCGGAATTGTTTTTTCGATCCTATCGGTCATTGCATTTTACATTTTTGCAAAAAAGCTGTTGACCATAAAAAGAAATATCCATCTTGGAAGACCAGTCGAGCTCAATGATCAACCTATTGCTAGATGGAAAAATGTTTTTTTATTGGCATTAGGACAAAAGAAAATGTTTCACAATATTCCAGTCGCTTTATTGCACTTAATACTCTATGTTGGGTTTATCATCATCAATACTGAATTACTTGAAATTATAATTGATGGTATTTTTGGCACACACCGTTTTTTCAAACCATTCCTTGGAGCATTATACCCGATTTTGATCAATAGTTTTGAAGTGTTGGCTTTGTTGGTTTTTGTAGCCTGCTTATTCTTTTTATCCAGAAGAAATATCATTCGTGTGAAAAGATTAATCAGCAATGATTTAACAGGATGGCCAAAAACAGACGCGAACTTAATTTTAGTCATAGAGATTGTGTTGATGGGCTTGTTTTTAACAATGAACGCCGCAGATCCATCTGCAAATTTTATCATCTCTTCATGGATAAAGCCCGTTTTATCTAATTTGAACGAACATCAATTACACACCATTGAACAAACTGCTTGGTGGATACATATTTTAGGGATTTATGCATTCATGAACTACCTGCCTTATTCAAAACATCTGCATATTGTATTGGCCTTTCCGAATGCCTATTATGCGTCATTGGAACCAAAAGGTAAAATGCATAATATGGTTGCCATACAAAATGAAGTGCTTTATGCCATGCAACCAGAATTAGCCCCTACCAATGCAGCGCCTCCAGAAAAATTTGGTGCTAAAGATGTGATGGATTTGAGTTGGAAAAATTTAATGGACGCTTATAGTTGCACTGAATGTGGAAGATGCAGCGCTGCTTGTCCAGCAAATAGTACTGGAAAACTTTTGAGTCCAAGGAAGATTATGATGGATACAAGAGACCGTCTTGAAACCGTTGGAAAAAATATAGATGCGAACGGGCAATTTGTAGACGATGGGAAATCTTTACTAAACGACCATATCACCGTAGAAGAATTAAGGGCATGTACTACCTGTAATGCCTGTGTGGAAGAATGTCCTGTAAGCATTTCTCCAATGGATATCATCATTGAGTTAAGGAGGTCATTGATTATGGAGGACAGCAATGCGCCTTCGGAATGGAATGGCATGTTTAGTAATATAGAAAACAATTTTGCACCTTGGAAATTCGCTCCAGACGACAGAGACGCATGGACAAAGCAATCTTAAAATAAAAGAAGTATGAAAGTATCTACAATGGCAGAAATGATGGCTGCTGGCACTAAGCCAGAAGTTTTATTTTGGGTAGGCTGTGCAGGAAGTTTTGATCAAAGAGCACAAAAAATAACAAAAGCATTTGCGACGATTTTAGATAAAGCTGGTGTGGTCTATGCAATATTGGGTAAGGAAGAAGCATGTACTGGCGATCCTGCGCGAAGAGCTGGAAATGAATTCATGTTTCAGATGATGGCCTATCAAAATATTCAAGTGATGAACGCCTATGAAATTAAAAAAATCGTCACCACTTGTCCGCATTGTTTCAATACATTAAAGAACGAATACCCTGCATTGGGCGGTAATTACGACGTGATTCACCATACGCAGTTCTTACAGGAATTGATTGAAAATGGGAAGATCAAGATTTCGGATAGCAACGAGTGGAAAGGTAAAACAATCACCTACCATGATAGTTGTTATTTAGGAAGGGCTAACGATATTTATGAAGCGCCAAGAAAAGTATTAGAATCATTGGATGTTGAACTAAAAGAAATGCGCAGGTGCAAATCTAAAGGACTTTGCTGTGGCGCAGGTGGTGCTCAAATGTTTAAAGAGGAAGAAAAAGGCACAAGCAGGGTTAATATGGAAAGAGCAGATGAAGCCATTGAAACAAAAGCAGATTTTGTAGCAAGTGCATGCCCGTTTTGTAACACCATGATGACAGATGGTATCAAAAACAGAGACGAAGAAGTGAAGACAGAAGTATTAGATATTGCTGAAATCATTGCGAAAGCAATACAATAAATCATTGCGAAAGCAACAATAAATTAAATATGGTTGACTTACCTACTATACTCCCAAAAAATTTCGATCCAAGATCTAGGGTTTGGGTCTACCAAGCCAACAGGACTTTTACCATGGGTGAAATTTTTGAACTGGAACCATTGCTAGAAAATTTCGTAGAAGACTGGAAAAGTCATGGCGCAAAAGTAAAAGGCTATGCTACTGTTTTATATGGTCAATTCATAGTAATCATGGCGGACGAAACTGCTACCACCGTTGGCGGATGCAGTACAGACAGTTCTGTGCATGTGATTAAAGCGATTGAACAATTAACAGGTGTCCAAATGTTCAATAGAACATTATTAGCCTTTTTTGTAAAAGATAAAGT
>CALPJR020000004.1 GCA_943323935.2 Bifidobacterium breve | reverse complement strand
AAATCGCAATCACCAATAAAGCATACAATGGATACATAATCCATCCGCCTTTTCCTAATAAACTAAATAAAGAAATTTTAGCATCTGCCACTTGTAACAAAAACAACATAGAATTTAAATTTATATTTAAAGTTAATTTATTTCTACCATATAGGCTAATACTTGCACGGCTTGTTGCATATCTGCAATCCCCACCCATTCATGCTTACTATGAATCGCTTGCATGCCAGTGAAGATATTTGCAGTAGGCAGTCCCATAAAACTCATCCTACTCCCATCTGTACCGCCACGAATGGGTTCAATGACAGGTTGGATGCCCGCTCTATTGTATGCATCCAGCGCCAAGTTGACCATTTGAGGATATTGATCAATGACTTCTTTCATATTTCGATATTGCTGCTTCACTTGAATCTGCACTGCAGCCTGATTGTAATTTGGATTTTGACGAACAACTGCCTCGGCAATATCCAATATCCTTTGCTCATAAATTGCCAAATTGGCTGTATCAAAATCACGAATTAAAAATTCAATTTGTACTTGCTCTGCTCCTCCTTGGATATTAGTAGGATGTACAAAACCAGCTTTACCTTCGGTATGTTCAGGGCACCACTGATCTCTTGGCAATGCAGCAATAATATCTGCAGCAATTTTAATGGCGTTTTGCATCACACCTTTAGCAGCACCAGGATGCGCCATCACGCCATCAATCGTTAAAACTAAATGGTCTGCGCTAAAACTTTCCATTTCAAAACATCCTAATGCACCGCCATCTAATGTGTATCCAAAATCAGCATTCATTTTTTTAAAATCAATCAAATCAGCACCCCTGCCTACTTCTTCATCTGGTGTAAATAAGATTTTAATTGGCCCATGTTGTATAGATGGATGTTGCATTAAATAAGCAGCAAGACTTACTATAATGGCAACCCCTGCCTTGTCATCCGCCCCCAATAAGGTCTTCCCACTTGCAGTGATAATTTCCTTTCCGATAAAATTTTTTAAATAAGGATATTTTTCTACCGTAATGATTTGAGCAGGATCGTCTGGAAGCACAATGGGTGCACCATTATATTGTTGATGTAAAATCGGTTTTACATGGGTGCCACTGCAATCAGGCGCTGTGTCCACATGTGCGCAAAAACAAATTATTGGCAATTTTAATGCATCTAATTTTTCTTGTTCAATGGTTGCAGGAATCGTAGCCATGACATAGCCATTGGTATCCATCGTGGCATCCACTATACCTATTTCTAGCAATTCTTGAAGCAATAATTTAGATAAATCCTTTTGCTTTTCGGTCGAAGGAAAACTATGACTATTTGGATCACTTTGTGTGTCTATTTGCACATACCGCATCAGTCTTTCTGCCACTCCAAACGCATTCCATTCCATAGATTATATTTTGCTGTGTGAAGGTATTAAAAAAGGCATCCCAAATCAATGGAATGCCTTTTTTTAAAAATCTTTAACCTATTATTAAGGCATGATGATGGTAGACTTTGGTGTGATGCCAACCAATTCAAGATCGAAAGTTAAATCTTGCCCAGCAAGACTGTGGTTTGCATCTAATACAACCACTTCCTCTTTCACTTCTACTACTGTCACTTGAAATTGTTGACCTTGACCATTATTCATTGTTAAAGCCATTCCAATTTCAGGATTTAAATCTGGAGGGAACTGAGTTTTTGGAAATTCAACAATCATTTCTGGTTGTTTAGGACCATATGCCTCCATAAATGGAATATGAATTGTTTTCTTTTCTCCTACTGTCATTTCTAAAACCCCATTATCAAAACCAGGAATGACCATACCTGACCCAACTTCAAATTCCAGAGGGGCTCTTCCTTCAGAAGAGTCAAATGTTTCACCAGACGTTAATTTACCGTGGTAATGCACTTGAATGGTATCCCCATTTTTTACTTGTTGCATATTGTTTTTTTTAAATAAAGCACTTAGGGTGCAAAGGGCAAAAGTAGTAAATTCTAGTTAACTTTGCAAGATGAATGCCAGTCCAAAAATAGTCTTTATGGGGACCCCCAGTTTTGCTGTCGCGTCATTGAAAGCACTCCTAGATGCTAAAATGAATGTGGTTGGTGTTGTCACCGCACCAGACAAGCCAGCTGGAAGAGGCATGCAATTACAACAAAGTGCAGTGAAACAATTTGCCCTTGAACATCAACTACCAATTGCACAACCAGAAAAATTAAAATCTCCCGAATTTTTTGCACAAATTCAAGCATGGCAACCAGATATTCAAATAGTGGTGGCATTTAGAATGTTACCAGAATCTATTTGGTCTTTCCCTCCGATGGGTACCCTCAATGTGCATGGTTCTTTACTTCCTAAATACCGTGGTGCTGCACCAATCAATTGGGCCATCATCAATGGAGAAAAAGAAACAGGTGTGACGACATTTAGATTACAACATGCGATTGATACAGGAGATGTTTTATTGCAAGAACGCATCCCTATCACCCCTGAAATGACAGCAGGCGAATTACATGATACCATGATGGAAGTTGGAGCGCAAACACTCGTTAAAACTTTAGATGGATTAATAGCAGGTTCGATTCAATCTAAACCTCAAGAAGAGTCACTCGCTAGTTTACATGCCCCAAAAATATTTACAAAGGATTGTCAAATCGATTGGAAGCAGCCTGTTGCACAAATTCATAATTTAATTCGAGGGCTTGCCCCATTCCCAGGGGCTCTAACAAAAGTGGATGGTAAGATTGTAAAATTATTTAGCACAAGTATTGTCCTTGAAAATCCAAAAGAAACTATTGGCAGCTTTTGTTCCGATGGTAAGACTTTTGCAAGGTTTGCATGTAGCGATGGGTACATTCAATTGAATGATATACAATGGGAAGGAAAAAAAAGAATGCCTATTGCAGACTTTTTGAGAGGCTATAAAAAAGCAGATTAAAAAAAATGATTGAATTAATTGATTGATTTAATATGCTTGATTAACTATCAATCATCAAGCTTCTTATAATTCGAAGGCTTTTACAAAATCTTCTTTTGGCGCAACGCCCACTTTTCTCCAAACTTCTACACCATTTTTATACAAAATAAAAGTTGGAAGATCGTCTGCTTTCACCGATTTCATCACATCCATATCTTGACCACCATCCACGGCTAAAAAATAAAAAGGTTTAGGAGGTGTTTGTTTTAAAGCATCCATTATGGGCTGCATCTTTCTACAAGGTGGGCACCAAATGGCGCCAATATCTACCAAGACATACTCATTAGATTGTAAAACTTTTTCAAAATCTACTACTCGCATTTGGACTGTATTGCCAACACCCTCCACTGGCATTTGCTGCATTTTCCAATTGCTCATTCCTCCTTCAAGATTCACCACTTTATATCCAGCATCCATTAATACAGCTTGTGCAGATGCACTACGTCCACCAGATTGGCAATATATATAAATCATTTTTGACTTATCTAAATGCTGTGTTCTGTTTTTAAACTCTTTAGGATCTAACCAATTGGCTTGTAAAGCATTTGCAATATGACCAGACTGGTATTCACTAGCAGTGCGTACATCTAAAATTTGAGCACCTGGTTGCATAACGCCAGCACTAAACGCTTTTGTGCTGATGGTTAATTCATTAGATGTATTGGAAGCATTGTTTTGTGCGCAACTCATAATTGTAGTTGTTAAAAGTAACAAGCTAGCAAGACATTTTAATTTCATAAAGGTTATTGAAAAATTACTAATAGGTCACAGACACTTGAAAGGTCTTATTGGTCACGCCTAAAATAGCAGCAGCAGCGTCATTTAATCGATATTGAATGGCATTGCCAACTTCAGGTAATGCATTGATCACTTTAGCACAAATACTTTTTAAATCAGAAGTGGTAATTCTAACAATCGTACCCACAGGTAATTCATTGGTTAGAATATAAAATTTATTATCCTTCCAACCACTCATACTTTTAAATACGGCAGCTGTTCCGTTTAAGGTTTGAAAAGTGGCTGCTTTTTTTTGATTGGAGAAAAAGCTTGCAAAATACCCTTCGTTCGCCACTGTACTTTCTAAAACTAAATTTGTTTTCTGAACACTATCTTTTATTCTTGATTGTTCTTTGTTTTGAGCAATCATTTGCCATTGCGCAGTTCTAACCACAGGTGCTACTTTAGCCACCGATTTCTTTGATTTAGAACTTTTCTTTTTAGATTTTGAGTACTTACTAGATTTCTTTTTACTTCCTTTTTTTGATTTCGAAGATTTGCTAATTGGCTTCTTTTGGGTGGCTTTTTTAACGGTCTGTCCCTTTTTAGCCACAACTTTGCCCTTTGCTCCAGTGGCATCCGTTTGGCTAAATAGTCCAAAAGCTAGAATCAGGTATAAAATGAACTTCTTCAAGGAGGACAAATTTACAAAATCTAAATGCAAAAAAAGATATAAAATTACTTATTAAATTAATATATAATTTATAATAATCAGTAATTCAATATTCTCCAAGTATTTGGGTAGTAATTATTTAATCGATTGGGTAGTATTTTAACCCATCCTAAACGGCAATTCATATAAGTAATACTATGCCAACCCTTGGGGCCGTTCAACTGAAAATCGGCTCTACGGAGAAAGTGTAGGGCATTGGTTAGATCTACCTCAATTGTTTCATAAGGCATTTTAGTCCATTGACTCATGGCCAAATCATGCGCAGGCACCAGGTCTGTCCCTTTAAGCATACCTATGCGCATTCCTATTTTTTTGACATATAAATGCGCCCTAATGGTTTGCAAATCGGAATAACAATGCATTGGCAAAGCAATTAGCTCTTCCAAATGTTGAATACATATAAACTGTTCAGGCAAAGTATAAATAGCTGCTAAATTAGCGAGCTCTTTTTTAGGTAATAAAGTGAATTGAAAAGGCGTTGAAAACTGACTGGTATATGCTGCTTTTTGTTTTTGGAAAACGGCAATAAAAAATCCTTCCCCTTTTATTTTATCAGGATAAAACCTAAAACCTTGCGCTTGATGTGTAGGACTATAAGTGGCAACAATTTTCGAAGAGGTAGGCAAATGAATATTTACAGATGTCATTCCATCCAATGAAGCAATATAATCCATGATCTTTTCATCCTCTTCGAATGAATAAGAACATGTGGAATAAATATAATAACCGCCTTCTTGCAATGCGGCAATGCTTTCTTCTATAATGCGGGTTTGTCTTTGACTACAATGCAATACGTTTTCTTCGCTCCATTCTTTGATGGCTTGTGGGTCTTTTCTGAACATACCACTTCCACTACAAGGTGCATCTGCAACAATGAAATCAAAAAAATTAGGTAATGCTTTAAAATGACTTGGATCATTTTGTGTGACTACAATATGATCGCTCCCCCAGCGAATACAATTTTCTTCTAAAATGGCATTCCTAGATTTAATGGTTTCATTGGCTACCACCAATCCATTTTTAAAGTAGTTGGCCAATAAAGTTGTTTTACCTCCAGGTGCCGCACAAAGGTCCAAGACTTTATAATATTTTTCTGTATCTGCTAGTTGGCTAATGATGGTATGCAAAAACATACTACTTGCTTCTTGCACATAATAAGCACCCGCATGCCATAAAGGATCCACTACAAAACTTGGCCTGCCAGTTAAATAAAAGCCTTCTGCGCACCAATCCACAGGGGTTTTTGCATGCAAAAAAGAATGTGCTGTGTGGTCGAATGGTTTATACTGATTCATTCTAACTGCAGTAAAATCTGCAGGTACCTGATGGGTCTCCACAAATGCTGCTTTGTCAAAACCAGGAAGACCTGCTAAGGATGCTATGAATTTTTCTGGTAACAATGAATAGTATTAATAACGAATGATAAAATGTTCTTGCTCTTTATTTTCTTTTCTAAGAAACACAATACCAATATAAAATAAATCAATAGTGAGTGCTATTCTAGGATCTGCTTTAATTTCGGCCCAAGCTTTTTCCATTTCACTACTCCAATGAATATCATCAAAAATAAAAATAGAGTGTTCGTCAGATTTAGTTAAAAGCAAATTAAAATATTGCATAGTGGGCGTGTATCTATGATTGCCATCCACATAAGCAATACCAATCGTTGAAATAGTATGCAAATATTTGGGTAAGCTTTGATCAAAATTGCCTTCTATTAATTCTATATTTTGATACCCTAAATTTTTAAAAGTTGTCAAGGCTTCCTGGGCCACTGTAGGCGCGCCTTCCATGGTCACCACGGAAGCATTAGGCACACCCTCTGCCAAATAACAAGTAGTAATACCTAAGGAAGTACCCATTTCTAAAACCTGACGAGGTTGGTAATAAGAAACAATACGGCTTAAGAGTGTACTATATTTTTTTGGCTTTAATGCGCCTTTTGCAATTTGCGCAATGGTTCTTGATTTATTTCCTTTCGAATCGGCACCTGCACCCAAGTCAAGAATGGTGATTTCTTTTTGATTGTTCAATAACTGATGACGGTACAATTCAATAGCGTCAATACTTGCTCCTTTTGATTTGGTGTTTAATACATTTTTAATGAAAGCATATACAAACGGGGAATGCACTCCATGTCCGCGACCATTGGAGGATTTCCATAAATAGCTAATGTATTTATTAATTAAGGTAAAAGCGTTGTACTTCATTTCCTTTTCCAGCATTCAAAGTCAAATGCATAAGCATGTTTTTCATCTGCCGCATTGGGAAAACTATATTCCAAAGCCCATTGCGCATCCATCACCGGGAATAAAGTATCTCCCTCTATCTGCGTATGTACCCTAGTCATATAAATGGTATCTGCAATCGACATCGCTTCTTGATAAATTTGACCACCACCAATCACAAAAACTTCTGCATAATTTTCACGTTCCGCCAATGCAATGGCTTCTGCAATTGATCCTACTACCTCGGTTTGATCATAGCTAAGACCAACTTGTTTACTTAAAATGATATTCAACCTGCCAGGTAAAACACGTTGTCCTAATGATTCAAAAGTTTTTCTGCCCATGATCACAGGCATCGCCCAAGTGGTATCTTTAAAAAATTTCATATCCTTAGGTAGATGCCAAAGCAATTGATTGTCTTTGCCAATCATATGGTTATCGGATGCTGCTACAACTAAGGATACTTTCATAATGTTTTATTATACTGCCACTGGAGCTTTAATACCAGGATGACATTCGTAATTTTCTAAAGTAAAATCTTCGTACTGGAAAGCAAAAATATCTTTCACCGCAGGATTGATCTTCATTGTTGGAAGCGGAAAAGGTTTTCTGCTTAATTGTAAATTCGCCTGCTCCATATGGTTATTGTATAAGTGTACATCACCAAAGCTATGTACAAAGTCTCCATATTGTAAATCACAAACTTGTGCAATCATCATTGTTAACAATGCATAAGATGCAATATTAAAAGGCACGCCCAAAAACACGTCTGCACTTCTTTGATAAAGTTGACAACTTAATTTGCCATCTGCTACATAAAACTGGAACATATTATGACAAGGCATCAAGGCCATCTTAGATAAGTCTCCCACGTTCCAAGCACTTACAATTAATCTTCTACTATCTGGTGTTTTTTTAATTTGCTCAATCAATTCTGAGATTTGATCTATCACAACGCCATTGGGCGCTTCCCAACTTCTCCACTGCTTTCCATAGACAGGGCCTAGATCTCCATTTTCATCTGCCCACTCATCCCAAATACGCACCCCATGGTCTTTTAAATATTGGATATTGGTTTCCCCTTTTAAAAACCAAAGCAATTCATGGATGATACTTTTTAAATGTAATTTTTTTGTCGTCACTAAAGGAAAACCTTCGGCTAAATTAAAACGCATTTGATAGCCAAAACAGCTTTTAGTACCCGTGCCGGTACGATCTGTTTTTTCGGTCCCATGATCAATAATATGTTGGACTAATTGTAAATATTGTTGCATGCTGCAATTTACAACTTGGGGCGTAAATTAGTAGATTATTTTGCTTTTCTTCTGGCAATTTCCTGTCTGATCAATAGCAATTCTCTGTTGGTTTGGCCATTCACACTTGAATTTTCCTGGGCCCTGCGCATCAAATATGGAATGACATCATGTAAGGGACCAAAAGGCAAATATTTACTGACTTGGTAGCCTTCAGAAGCCATGTTAAAACTAATATGATCACTCATACCATAGAGTTGAGAAAAGTGAATACGGGCATGGTTATTTGGCAAGCCTTTATCCTGCATCATTTGAGCACATTTCAAATTACTTGCTTCATTGTGAGATGCGACTATTAAAGCAATATTGTATAGGTGTTCTAAACAATAAACAACTGCTGCATCAAAATCAGCATCTGTAGCAGACTTATCTGCTTGTATTGGTGATGGATAGCCCATTGACGCTGCTCTTGCTCTTTCTTTTTCCATATAAGCACCGCGCACCAATTTAGCACCTAATATAAAATTACCTTCTGCTGCAATTTTATGAGAAATCTTTAAAAAGTGTAAACGATCAGACCTGTATAACTGATAGGTATTGTAAACGATCACTTTTTCTTTATTGTAGATCCCCATTAATTCAATCGCCAAACGATCAATTGGATCTTGAATCCAAGTTTCTTCGGCATCAATTAAAATACCAATTCCATGTGTTGCTGCCACATCGCAAATGGCATACATTCTTTCTTTGAGTCTATCCCATGCAGCATCATCTGATTCACTATCATGAATACCACTTCTTAATCTAGGTGCTTCATTCAAACGCTCCAATAAATGCATGCTCGATAAACCAGTTAATTTCACACTAATAAAAGGCACATTGTCTTGTGTTGCTGCAAATTCAACTGCTTTAATAAATTGTTCCGTCACTTCATCAAAACTTGCATCCCCTTCTTTTGCTTCTACCCCATAATCCAAGATCACTTGCACACCATAGGATCCCAACATTTTAGTGACTCTTGCAGACTCATCTAAAGTTTCTCCTCCTACAAATTGATTAAAAATAGTATTACGTATCAATCCATTAATAGGCAAGCCAGACTTCATTAACAATGGAGTAAATCGAGTGCCTAAGGAAACAATCCAAGGATTTTGTATGACTGTAAAAAGCCACTTTGCTTTATTTAAATCTGTGTTCGACTTGTACGCAAAAGCGTTCTGTGTATTATTTAAAGATAGGTTCATGCTAACGTTCATTCGTATTGCAAATATCGGGACTATTTGCTTCTTGACAAAGTTTAAATCGCTTGATGATTGAAGGGCTGTAACACCATTTCACTCACCACACCAGAGCTTGGTTGTTGACATAAAAACCAAATGGCCCTCGCAGCTTCATCTGCCACCACCATCTTATCTCTTTGAACTCTTAAATCTATCGTATCCCAGAATGGAGAATCCACTCCGCCTAAATACAATTGTGTGATTCTAATTTCTGTGCGTTTAAGTTCTTCTCTCAATGAATGCATCATACCGACCAATGCATATTTACTTGCACAATAAGCTGCGGCACCGGCCATTGGTACTTTACCTAAAATACCTGGGATATTAATGATCAAGCCTTTTTTTAGCTCCATCATTTTAGGTAAAATGGCTTGAATGGTTTCAAAACTACTTAGTGTATTGACCTGAAAAGAAGTTTGCATTTCTGTAGTCGTTAATTTATCAAACGACTTAATGATGCCTATACCTGCTGCATTGATAAAAATATCAAATGCAAAGTCTAATGTTCTTAAATGATTGGTGAATACTTGAACTGCATTGGTGTCTGCTAAATCCACTTGAAAAAATCGATCAGAACCTAGGCTTAAATCCGTAGCCAATTGATTGAGTTTATTGGCGTCTCTGCCTGCCAACCACAATTGTGCTCCACTCCCATGTAATAAACTAGCTAATTGTGCACCAATGCCTCCTGTTGCGCCTAATAACAATACTTTCTTTTGCTTTAACCCTTCCATGTCTATTGATTTTTATCATAACAATCAGTTGAAGGAAATTGTTCAAAATAACTATATTTATGCCCATTATGAAAATCATAGAAACGACCATTTACCAGTTTAAAATTCCCATGATTCCTTTCACCATTGCAACAGGGACCATGGAATTTGCACAAAATGTTTTGATTCAAATAAAAACAGACCAAGGCATTACTGGCATTGGAGAATGTTCAGCCTTCCCAATGATTGTGGGCGAGACACAATTAAGCTGCTACAATAACGCCAAAGATTTTGCACAGTTTTGGAAAGGGAAAGACCCATTGGATATTCCAGCTCGATTAAAAGAACTAGACCTTGTCATTGCTGGTAATAATACTGCTAAGAGTGCTTTTGATTTAGCATTGTATGACATCGCGGCTAAAGCAGCCAATCAACCCCTTTATCAATTTTTAGGTGGTCATCAAAAACCAATTGAATCAGATTTAACTATTGGTATTGGGAAGCCTGAGGATATGGCAGCGCAGGCGATTGAATTTGTTGAGAAAGGTGTACGCATGATTAAAGTGAAATTAGGAAAAGCGCCTAAGGAGGATGTGGAGCGCATTCGACAAATTAGAACAGCCATTGGTCCAGACATAAAAATAAGAATTGATGCCAACCAAGGATGGGCAAAGGAGGATGCATTGGAAGTACTTACACAATTAGCACCTTATCAAATTGAATTCTGCGAACAGCCCATGCATAAATATTATGATGATTACCTGCCTGCACTTTGCGCGAGTTCACCAGTCAAAATCATGGCCGACGAATCGGTGTTTACCCATCATGATGCCCGAAAATTAATTGCAGGTAAAGCCTGTCATTCTATCAATATTAAATTCTCTAAAAGTGGCGGTATCCATGAAGCCATTAAAATTCATGATATCGCAAAAGCCAATCATATTCCATGTATGATGGGAGGAATGCTAGAAAGCAGGGTGGCATTAAGTGCGAAAATGCATTTTGCGATGGCCATGGACAATGTGCATTTTTATGATATGGACACTTGTTTAATTGGACATACAATCGATCCTGTCATTGGAGGTGTTCAATTCAATGGCATGCACTTAAGTATTGGAGAAGCACCAGGCATTGGCGCCGATGTCGACCCAGCCTATTTACGCAATTTGGAATCTTGTACAATCTAGCAGACTTGTACATAGGATAGTTGTACCTTCGTATTCAATTATAAACTAATTGATTTTATGGAAGCAAAAACAGCATCTGCAACTTACACGACAATGAACGAATTGGTATTACCCAATGATACCAACACCCATGGTGATTTAATGGGAGGCAAGCTCATGTATTGGATGGACATTGCCGCTTACCTATCTGCAGCAAAACATTGTAATTCCTCGGCCATGACAGCATCGGTGGATAATATTAGTTTTAAGACACCCATCAAATTAGGCAATGTAATTTGCATAGAAGCAAAAGTGACTAGGGCTTTTACCACATCAATGGAAATTCATTTGAAAGTTTGGAATCAAAATATCATTGCACAAACAAGGGTATTAAGCAATGAAGCCTATTTTACTTTTGTTGCATTAGACGATAAAAAGCAACCAATGAAAGTGCCAGAGATCATAGCAGAAACCGAAGAGGAAAAAAAATATTATGCAAGTGCATTAAGAAGAAGACAATTACGTTTGATCCTAGCAGGAAAAATGAAGCCCGATGATGCCACTGAATTAAAAGCATTGTTTATAAAAGAAGAGGGCGATTAAGACTTTTTGGCTTTCTACACTTTGTTTTCAACCACATTCATCACGTGGTGCTTCCCTTTAAGCATGTAGTCCTTACTTTGCTCAATGGCGTCCATTACTTGGTCTAAAATAGCTTCTACAGAACCAGTATAATCAATCTCTAAAGGCGCTTTGAATCTTATTGTCAGCGGCGTACCTACTTTTTTATAGGTTAGCCCTTTTTTTGTAAACGCGCGCCAAAATCCATTGATCACCACTGGAATTACAATGGGATGATTGTTCTTAATAATATGCGCAGTTCCTTTTCTGCCTGGTGCAAAAGGTTTTGTAGTGCCTTGCGGGAAAGTAATCACCCAACTTTTTGCTAATGCTTTATCAATTTTTTGTGTGTCTACCACATCTCTTTGTCTTTCTACATCCTTTCCCTCTGCCCTCCAAGTTCTCTTCACTGTAAGTGCTCCGCCTAATTTAAATAATTTTGTTAGCCAGTTATCATTCATTGTTTCCTCGGCTGCAATAAAATAAACATTGGTAAATGGATTCAACAAATAATAAGGAATGCCTAATCGATTGAATTTTCTCCATTTAACAGCACAAAAAATATGCACAAAAGTGATTACGTCAGCAAAATAAGTTTGGTGATTGCTCACAAAAAGGACATTCTGCTTGGGCAAATTTTCTAGATGTTCTGTACCCTCAATCTTCATTTCATTAAATAAAGCAAGCCCCGGATAGGTAAACAATCCTACGATTCCATAAATAATGGAACGAAAAATTCTTATTTGCTTTAAATAATCTAGTACACGCATGTTTAAGCTACTAATTTGATTCGCAATATACTACATATTATTATAATAGACTTGCCCTGTTTAAACAACAATTTGTATCTTTAAACAATGAAAAAAACTGCCGTAATATTTGATATAGATGGTTTATTAATCAATAGTGAGCCGCTTTGGAATAAAGCAGCCGCTGAAATCTTTAGACAATACGGTATCAGTTTGACAGAAGCACAATATGCCACCACAACCGGACTAAGATCTAGAGAATTTGTAGCACATTGGTTGCATGAGTATAAAATCCCATCTACAGAATATGAAAGAGCCGAACAAAGAGTGATTGATCAGGCCATGGTGTATATAGACAAAGAAGCCACTTTGATGCCAGGTGTAGAACATATTTTTCAGTTTTTTTTAGCAAAGGAATTCAAAATTGGGCTTGCCACATCTTCCCCTCCTGCACTAATTGAGTGGGTGAAAGATAAGCTTGGTATTCGCAGCTTAATTCATGCAAGTTGTTCAGCACAAAATCTTCCCTATGCAAAACCGCATCCTCAGGTTTATTTGGATTGCGCAAATGCCCTTCATATATCACCGCTTGCATGTATCTGTTTTGAAGATTCTTTTTATGGCATGTTAGCAGCCAAGGCAGCAAGGATGACCTGCGTGGTGGTACCAGCTGCAGATGCACTAAAACAAGAGCATTGGGCAGCAGCAGATCTAAAGCTATCCTCCTTGCAAAATTTTGGGGCGCTCCATTTTGATATGCTTGCATAAATCAAGCTAAAAAAAACACATTGCTTCCCTAAATACAAGTTAAATTGCATCCGTAAATGGAATTAGCAAAAAAAATCATTGGCAAAGAATTAGAACTTTTTGAAATGCATTTCAAAGAGGCGGTTAAAAGTAGGGTTTCCTTGCTAGACCGAATCATGCAGTATATTGTCAAAAGAAAGGGAAAGCAAATGCGACCAATGTTTGTTTTGCTTTCTGCCAAGTTGAACGGTGAAATTAATGATGCTAGTTACCGTGCCGCATCTTTGGTGGAATTATTGCATACTGCAACACTTGTACACGACGACGTAGTAGACGATGCACTAGAAAGAAGAGGCTTTTTTTCAATCAATGCTTTATGGAAAAATAAAATTGCTGTTTTAGTGGGCGATTATTTATTGTCTAAAGGATTATTGCTTTCACTAGAGAATAAAGACTTTGAAACATTAACCATCCTATCTGATGCCGTAAAGAAAATGAGTGAGGGAGAGTTGTTGCAAATGGAGAAAACAAGAAATTTAAATTTCGACGAATCGGTTTACTATGAAATCATTTATGGTAAAACAGCTAGTCTCCTTTCTTCAAGTTGTGCAGCAGGCGCTTCCTCTGTCACAAAAGACCAAGCACAAATTCAGAAGATGAAAGATTTTGGAGAATACGTAGGGATGGCTTTCCAAATTAAAGACGACTTGTTTGACTATGGTGATGAATTGATCGGTAAGCCAACAGGTAATGACATCAAAGAGAAGAAACTAACCCTGCCATTGATTCACATTTTACAAAAATGTAGCCCTGCTTTAAAAAAAGAGATTGTTTATATTGTTAAAAATAATAACAATGACAAGCGTAAAGTGAAGTTCGTCATTGACCATGTGAAGGAATTAGGCGGTATTGAATACGCACAAAATAAAATGATTGAATACAGAGACAAAGCATTGATTGTTTTACATAGTTTCCCGCCATCCATTACAAGAGACGCATTAGAAGAATTGGTGCGTTATACAACTGACAGAAAATATTAATGGAAAAACGCTGGAATATATTGGAGGCCGATTCGGCTAAAGTAACTGCACTTCAGACAGCACTTAAAATACATCCTATTTTATGCGAACTTTTGGTACAAAGAGGCATCGAAGACTTTGATAAAGCAAAACAGTTTTTTAGACCGGCTTTAAACGACCTGCATGACCCATGGTTGATGAAGGACATGGACAAGGCAGTCACCAGAATTACCAAAGCATTTGACCAAAATGAATCGATCATGGTCTTTGGCGATTATGATGTAGATGGTACGACATCGGTTGCAACATTGTACCAGTTTTTAAAAAATATACATCCTACCATTGACTTTTATATCCCACATCGTTATAGAGAAGGATATGGGGTGTCAAAAATGGGTATCGATCATGCAAAAGCAACAGGAATCAATTTAATCATTTCGGTGGATTGCGGCATTAAGTCAACAGAATTAATCACTTATGCAAAAGAGCTGGGGATAGACTTTATTATTTGTGACCACCATCTACCCGATCCAATTTTACCGCCAGCTATTGCGATTTTAAATGCAAAGCAAATTGATTGCGGCTACCCCTATAAAGAATTATGTGGATGCGGCGTAGTATTTAAATTGATCACCGCACTTGCTCAAGCTTATAATTTACCAGATGAAAGTTATTTGCAATATTTAGACCTTGTGGCCACCGCAATTGCTGCAGATATTGTGCCACTAACAGATGAAAATAGGACGATGGCGTTTTTTGGATTAGAGAAAGTAAATGACAATCCAAGTCATGGCATATTGGCTTTATTGGAATTAGCAAAACAAAATAGGCCAATCAGAATTAGTAATTTAGTTTTTGCAGTTGCCCCAAGAATCAATGCAGCAGGCAGGATGGATGATGCAAAAAAAGCAGTACAGCTTTTTATAGAAACAGCCTACCAAGGCGCATTGGATGTGGCTTCCCTTTTACAACAAGATAATTTAGACAGAAGAGAAGCAGACAGTAGTATTTCAGAAGAAGCGTTTGCAGAGATTGAAAATGACCCTGCACATTTAAATAAAAAATCGACCGTAGTGTTTCAACCTCATTGGCATAAAGGCGTTGTGGGCATTGTAGCAAGTAGGTTGATTGAAAGACATTATAAACCCACGATTGTCCTCACACAAAATGGAGATATCGTTTCGGGCAGCGCCAGAAGTGTGCAAGGATTTAATTTATACGAAGCATTACATGCATGTAGGGAACACCTTTTAGGCTATGGCGGACATTTTGCTGCAGCAGGGATGACATTGAGCATTGACAAATTAGAAGCCTTTAAAGAAGCTTTTGAAAAAGCAGTAGCAGAGAGAATCACACCAGAACAAATGGTGCCAGAAATTTTAATCAATGCGCTACTCCCATTGGATCAAATAAGCATGCAGTTTTTTCAAATCATTGCGCAAATGGAACCATTTGGACCAGACAATATGCGCCCTATTTTTCTAGCAAAAAATGTACGAGACACAGGTTATTCAAAATTGGTAAAAGAAGCACATATTAGTTTTAACCTAACGCAAGGCAATAATAGTGTTAGAGGTATTGGCTACAATATGCCAGATAAAATTGACATTGTAAAATCAGGCAAGCCATTTGATATTGTTTTTCAATTGCAATTGAACGAATGGCAGGGCACACAGTCTATCCAAATGCAAGTGATAGACCTAAAAGAAACGAGCCCAAATTAATTCGGGCTCGTTGATCTATACTTTTCTTTTTTAAAATTTATACTTTCTTCATTAGAGAAAACATGATTCTAACTCTAATAAAAACTATAAGGCTTAGTTCATCTCTAGCTTTGACTAGTCAATTCCACTGAACGATTGATAAAGCTTGTTAATTCAGCACCTTTTAATAATCCTTGAGACAACAAGGCTAAGTCGGCTAAATTTCTTGCTTGCTTTTGTTGTTTATCTGTATTCGTTTCCTTTAATAGTGTTTGATAAATTGGATGATTGCCATTGATGGTCAAATGCACTTCGTCTGGCATTTGCGCATAAAATGCATTCATGCCTCCACCACTCATACCAGCCATGTCTTTCATACGACGCATGAACTCAGGTCTTGTAGCAATCACAGGCGCAACGTCTTGGCTAAGGCCTTTCACTTCCACCGTAATGGTTGTTTCAGGAATTTGGAATTCAAATAATTTCTTTGCTTGTTCCACCTCTTCTTTAGATAAAATTGAATCCACATTTTCTTGCTTATCAATTAAATTATCTACCACATCGGCATCAACTCTCACAAATTGAACGCCTTCCCATTTCATCTCTACATTATTGATAAAAGCGGCGTCTACCATTGTTTCCAACTTGATCACCTTAAACCCTTTACCTACTGCAGCTTGGATGAAAGCATCTTGTTGTACTGGATTGGTGGTATACAATAAGACTTGTTTGCCCTCTTTATTTTTTTGAGTCGCTTCTGTGGTTGTTTTGTATTCATCTAAAGTATAAAACTTACCCGCTTCAGCAGCATCTTCTAAAATCAAAAACTTATTCCCTTTTTCTAGGAATTTATCGTCTGTGATCATACCATATTTTACAAATAATCCTAAGCTCTCCCATTTTTCTTCAAATGCTTTTCTGTCATTGTTGAAAATCTCTTCTAATTTATCTGCTACTTTTTTAGTGATATGCGCATTGATCTTTTTTACATTCGGATCGCCTTGTAAATAACTTCTACTAACATTCAAAGGAATATCTGGACTATCAATCACACCATGTAATAACATTAAAAACTCTGGAACAATATCTTTTACCTCATCCGTTACAAACACTTGATTGCAATACAATTGGATCTTGTCCTTTTGGATCTCATAGCTTTGTTTGATTTTAGGGAAATATAAAATACCCGTTAAGTTAAATGGATAATCCACATTTAAATGGATCCAGAATAAAGGCTTTTCTCCAAATGGATACAATTCCTTATAAAAATTCTCATAATCCTCCTTCGTTAAATCGGCTGGCTTTCTAACCCATATAGGATTGGTATTATTAATTGGTTTTTCAACTTCTAATGCAGTATCATCAGCCCCGTCAGTGGATTTAGTTTCAGCAGGTACCGCGTTAGCGTCAGTAAAATAAATGGCAACAGGTAAAAATTTACAGAAACGATCCAAAATAGATTTCACCCTAGAAGGTTCTAAAAATTCTTTGCTTTCTTCATTGATATGCATCACGATTTTAGTACCTCTATTGCTATAATCTACTTCGTATAATTCATAACTAGGGCTGCCATCACAACTCCAGAAAACGCCTGGTGCATCAGTATGGCTCTTAGAATAAATATCTACTTTATCACTCACCATAAATGAGCTATAAAATCCTAAACCAAAATGCCCAATGATACTCGCGTCTTGGTACTTGGTTACAAATTCCTCTGCACCACTAAACGCCACTTGGTTGATGTACTTGTCCACTTCTTCGGCAGACATACCAATACCATTGTCAATGATCGAAATTGTTTTTTCTTTTGCATCCACAATCACGTCCACTCTTAAATCGCCCAACTCCCCTTTCACCTCGCCTTTAGAACTTAAGGTTTTTAATTTTTGAGCGGCATCCACTGCATTACTCACTAATTCACGAACAAAGATTTCGTGGTCACTATAAAGGAACTTCTTAATGATTGGAAAGATGTTCTCTGTCTGAACTCTTATTTGACCTTTTTGCATAGTTATATCGTTT
>CALPJR020000003.1 GCA_943323935.2 Bifidobacterium breve | reverse complement strand
ATAAATGAATCAACTCCTCGTTACTTAGACTACCGCGTTTATATTCCATTAGTCTTTAGAATTCAACTTGCTCAATAATTTCAAAATTTCTAAGTACAACCAAACCAAAGTCACTAGTAAACCAAAAGCGCCATACCATTCCATGTATTTTGGCGCACCCATCTCTGCCGCTTTTTCGATTGAATCAAAATCCAATAATAAATTCAACGCAGCAATACCCACAATGAATAAGCTAATGCCAATACTCAATGGAGAACTATCAAAAGCAAAACCCATTTCAAAACCAAACATGCCTGCAATCCATACAATCAAATAAAATAAACCAATGCCCATGGTAGCGGACATGATTATGGATCTTAATTTATTGGTCACTGTAATGATTCTAAAATTATACAAGAAGAACATAGCAACAGCAACGCCTAATGTTAATCCTACTGCATGTAAAATAATATTTGGATAACTCTTAGCAAACATGGCATTGAAAAATGCACTAATTCCACCAATAAACAATCCTTCTAAAATACCATATGCTGGTGTGATATAGCCTGCCCATTGTGGCTTAAACATCACCACCAATGCCAATACCAATCCGCCAATTGCACCAGCAATCATTAAAGTGGTAGCCGTATTGGTGTTACCCTCTGCATAAACGTTCCAAACGTACATTGCCGAAGCCATCACCATCAATAATAAGAAACCGAATTTGTTAATTGTACCTCTTACACTCATTGTGCCAAATGCGTTCGCATTGTCGTGTAATGACTTGTCAAATATTTTTTCTGTTAAGGTTGGATTACCTGTTTTAAATGCTGACATAATTTTAAATTTTTGCTACTATAAAAATACAAAATTGCAACGAAACGCCGTCTTTATTAATTGTTAATCCTTTATTTTTTCAAGCCAGGATAAGCATCTAAACGAGCAAATTGGTATTGATTGCCAGATTTAAGCAATTGTATGAATTCAAGCAGCTGCGCAGAATCGGCTTCGTTTCTAAACATATGATCGTGCATTAATACCACTAAATGATTCTTGGTTTTATAGGCCTTCTGGGTAAACATACTATCCACCATCTTGGCCATATCAGCAGCAGATTGTATAGGACGCCCCCTTTTAGTATAATTCCATTCTATATCCCATCCTACTACATTGAAACCGGCACTATCTAATTTACGAAGTAATGGTCGAACCAGTTTACTTGAGAATTGAATACTATCCGTCCTCCATCCATTGTTACCGGGCAAGCGAACAATATTATTCCTTGTTTTTAAAACATCCGCTGCATATATAAAATCAGCTAATGCAGCATCTGGTTGATTGTAAAACTGTACATATTTACCATATGTATGTGTGAAACTATGGTTGCATAATAAAAACAAATCGGGGCGACTTAGTATGCGATTGTATAATTTCTTACCCCAATTTGACCTGGATTGGTGTAATCCAATTTGAAAAAAAGATGCTTGCACATTTTCATTTTCACAGATCGAAATACAAGCCGAAGTACCAAACAAGGGCCCGTCGTCAAAACTTAGGTATAGGTATTTGGTGTTACTATCCAATGGACTTTGAGCGAAGTCCTGTTCCTGCACCATTGTTTGCCCATTTGGTTGTCCTGTCTGTCTTATTGATGGCTCAATAGTACTGTACCAAAGCATAAAACATTGGCTAATCAGGTAAAAAAGGGACCAAATGGACATAAAACATTGATATTGAAGCCTCAAACTTAAACAAGAAAATAGAATAATCCGATAAAAGATGCGGTTTTAGAGGCGATGCTTTGTAACTTTGTTATCCAATTGATGCATATGCAAGAAGAAGTTGTTTTACAGGATGTCGTGATCAAATTTGCTGGTGATAGTGGAGACGGTATGCAGTTAACCGGCCAGCAATTTACCAATAATACCGCCTTACTAGGAATTGATTTAGCGACTTTCCCAGATTTCCCTGCGGAGATTAGAGCCCCTATTGGTACCCTGCCAGGTGTGAGTGGATTTCAAATACATTTTAGTTCCAATCCAGTTTATACACCAGGTGATACCTGTGATGTGTTGGTGGCGATGAATGCTGCTGCGTTGAAAGTGAATTTAAAAGGATTAAAAAAAGGTGGAAAAATTATTGCGAATATAGAAGGATTTGATGCAAAAAATTTAAGGCTCGCTGCTTATCCAGAAGGGATCAATCCTTTGGAGGATGGCAGTTTAGATGGTTATGAATTAACCAAAGTGGATATCACAAAATTGACAAGAGAAGCATTAAAGTCCAATACAGAATTAGGCACCAAAGAACGTGATCGCGCAAAGAACATGTTTGTGCTTGGTTTAATTTATTGGTTGTACAATAGAAACTTAGATAATACAATTGATTTCTTAGAAGAGAAATTTGGTAAGAAAGAAAATATTTTAAAGAGCAATATTGATGTATTGAAAGCAGGTTATTATTATGGTGAAACTGCTGAATTATTCAATGCAAGGTATAAAGTAGAAAAATCAAAAATGGAGCCTGGTACTTACAGAAGTATCATGGGCAATCAAGCACTATCAATGGGTTTAATTGCAGCATCACAAAAAAGTGGCCTGCCTTTATTCCTTGGATCTTATCCCATCACGCCTGCTTCTGATATCTTACACGAATTAAGTAAATATAAAAATTTTAGTATCAAAACTTTTCAGGCCGAAGATGAGATTGCTGGGATTACAGCTGCAATAGGCGCAAGCTATGGCGGATCGATTGGTTTAACGACTACCTCTGGACCAGGTATGGCATTAAAGACCGAAGCCATTGGTTTGGCAACGATGTTAGAAATTCCTTTGTTGATTATCAATATTCAAAGAGGTGGCCCATCCACAGGATTACCAACTAAAACTGAACAAAGTGATTTGATGCAAGCCTATTATGGTCGTAACGGAGAAGCACCGATTCCTGTATTAGCGGCATCTACACCAAGCGATTGTTTCTTTATGGCTTTTGAAGCAGTGAAAATTGCTATACAGCATATGACACCAGTGATTCTTTTAAGTGATGGCTATATTGCCAATGGTGCAGAGCCTTGGAAATTTCCTGCTGCTGCTGATTTGCCTGCGATTGAAGTAAAATTCAAAACAAGCTTAGCAGAAGGTGAAGAAAAATTCTTGCCTTATAAAAGAGATGAAAAACTAGCTAGACCTTGGGCGATTCCTGGTACTGCAGGATTAGAACATCGAATTGGTGGGATCGAAAAGCAACACGAAACCGGTAATGTAAGCTATGATCCAGAGAACCATGAATTCATGGTAAAAATGAGACAGGCTAAAGTAGATAAAATAGCAGACTACATTCCATTACAAACAATAGACAGCGGCGCAGCAAATGGAAAAGTATTGGTACTTGGATGGGGTTCCACTTATGGTACCATCAAGAGTGCTGTATTACAATTACAAAGTCAAGGCAAGTCTGTAAGTCATGCCCACATTAAGTATATGCGCCCATTCCCAAAAAACTTAGGCGAAATTTTAGCTGGGTTTGAAACCGTTTTAATTCCAGAAATTAACAATGGTCAATTGATAAAAATTATCAGAGACAAATATTTGGTGGATGCAAAAGCCTACAATAAAATCATGGGTATTCCAATTACAAAACTAGAATTGGTTACTGCGATTGAATCTTACTTATAATAAAAAAAGCGCCTCAAAAATTGAGGCGCTTTTTTTATGCGTTCAAGTCTTTCTATATCTTAACTTCTTTTACCTTAGCTGCGTTTTTCTTGGTTTCTTTTTCGTAAAATTTACAAAATTCGGTGATACCACAGCTATCGCATTTTGGGCTTCGCGCTAAACAAGTGTAACGCCCGTGCAAAATCAACCAATGGTGTGCTTTATGTACTAAAACTGCTGGTATATTTTTAATTAAATCTTTCTCTACAGCGAGTGGTGTTGTTGCAGTCATCGGAACCAATCCAACCCTTCTACTCACTCTAAATACATGGGTATCCACTGCCATATTGGGTTGTTGATCTATTACACTTGTAATCACATTGGCTGTTTTTCGACCCACACCCGGTAATTTAATTAAATCCTCAATCGTCATGGGCACTGCTCCATTGAATGATGCCATTAATAATTGGCTCATGCCAATAAGGTGTTTTGTTTTATTGTTGGGATAGGAAATGCTTCGGACCAAAGGAAATAAATCGTCAAAACTCGCTTTGGACATCGTTTCCGGATCCGGATATTTTTTAAAAATACCTGGGGTGGTTAAATTTACACGCTTGTCGGTGCATTGCGCAGAAAGAATCACTGCTACCAATAATTGGAATGGATTGTCGTAAGTCAGTTCTGTTTCTGCTATTGGTACATTTGCTAAAAAATAATCAATGACTCCCTGATAACGTACTTGTTTTTTCATGCAAAGGGATACTTATTTTTTCTGCTCCGTCTTGGTAGCAAAAGTGTCCTCAAATAAATACACTTCCTCGCCTTCTCTTCTTAAAAGATAGCGCTCTCTTGCATATTTTTCGACAGCACCTGGATTACTTTGTAAATTATTCAATTGTTCTTGGGTAGTAGAGATTTCTTTTTCATAGTATCCTTTGGCTTGCTCTAATTTCTCTAATTCAGCTGCTCGGTCTCTTTGAAGAAAAAAATTACGTTGATCAAAAAAAAGCATCCATAACACAAAAGCCAAGCAGGCAATAAAATAACGATTGGCTATAAAAGGAATGATTTTTTTGATTGCTTGCATAAAAAAAGATTACCCTAAAATTAGTATAGTTATTAGAATACGCCAATAATAATTACACAAAAAAAGAGCCCCGATGACGGAGCTCCTTTTTATATCAATCTGAGTTGAATTATTTATTACCAAACTTCAATTTACCCTTAGTTGGAAAAAATGCAGTTTCACCTAATTGCTCCTCAATACGGATCAATTGATTGTATTTAGCCATACGGTCAGAACGAGATGCAGAACCTGTCTTAATTTGACCACAGTTCAATGCAACTGCTAAGTCTGCAATAGTATTGTCTTCTGTCTCACCGCTTCTGTGTGACATGACCGTGTTGTAGCCATTGTTTTGTGCTAAGCTAACCGCATTAATGGTTTCAGTTAAAGTACCAATTTGATTCACTTTAACCAATAATCCGTTTGCAATTTTCTTGTCAATGCCTGTTTGTAAACGATTCACATTGGTTACAAATAAATCGTCTCCAACCAATTGACATTTGCTTCCAATTGTGTCTGTTAAATTCTTCCAACCAGCCCAATCGTCTTCGGCCATACCATCTTCGATAGATATGATTGGATATTTTTTCACCCAGCTCTCCCAGTATTTTACTAATTGATCTGAACTCATTTCTTTTCCAGAACTTTTATGGAACACATATTTCTTTTTCTTCGCATTCCACAATTCACTATTGGCAGCATCCATTGCAATGGCAATTTGTGTACCTGTTTTGTAACCAGCAGACTGAATTGCTTCAAGTACTGTTTCGATTGCCTCTTCGTTGCTTTGAATATTTGGAGCGAATCCGCCTTCGTCTCCTACATTCGTGCTATATCCTTTCTTCTTTAAAGTACTTTTTAATTGATGGAAAATTTCCACACCCCAACGCAAACCTTCGCTAAAGCTAGGAGCGCCAACAGGCATGATCATGAACTCTTGGAAATCAATTTTATTGTCTGCGTGTGCACCACCATTTAAAATATTCATCATTGGCATTGGCAATGTTCTTGCATTCGTACCACCAATATATCTGTACAAAGGTAAATTTGCTTCTTCTGCTGCTGCTTTTGCAACGGCCATACTTACCGCTAAAATGGCGTTTGCACCTAATTTAGATTTATTTGGTGTGCCGTCTAAATCAATCATCACCTGATCGATTGCAGCCTGAGATGTAATATCAAAACCAATCAATGCATCTGCAATACTTGTGTTTACATTTTTCACTGCTTTCAATACCCCTTTACCTAAGTATTTCTTTTTATCATTGTCTCTTAATTCTGCAGCTTCGTGAATACCAGTACTTGCACCACTTGGAACAGCAGCACGACCCATTGCACCATCATCTGTTAATACGTCCACCTCTACGGTTGGATTCCCTCTACTGTCTAAAATCTGTCTTGCGTGTACCTCAATAATGTAACTCATAATTGAATGATTTATTTTTCTAAAAAATTGATTGCTTTTTGTTTGCGCAATTTACACCCATTTTTTTTAATGGGTAAGCAATTTGAAGATTTCTTCTAAACTCGCTGCCTGCGTCTGCAAACGTTCTATATGCAAGCCTTTCTCCAAAGCCATTCCCATGATATATTGTCTCGCCTGATCTAAGTCCACTGCGTCTTTTGCTTGAATGACTAACGTGCGTTTGTCTTCCTGCGCCATTAAATTGTATTTTAATTGAATAGGCTCAAGATGCACTGTGATATCTTCTTGAAACTGTACCAATAAATTGTGTTGACTAGATTGTGTGAGTGATGCAATGGTTTGATTGGCAACTAATTTGCCTTGATGCAAAACCAATACCCTATCTGTAATGGCCGCCACTTCTTGTAAAATATGAGATGAAAATAAAATCATGGCATCTGCACTGAGTGATTGAATCAAAGCTCTGATTTCAATCAACTGATTCGGATCCAAACCAGCAGTAGGCTCGTCTAGTAGAATTAATTTAGGGGCATGTAAAATCGCTGCCGCAATCCCCACTCTTTGCTTGTATCCTTTGGATAAATGCCCAATTTTTTTATGCTGCATGGATTGCAATCCTGTTTGTGCAATCACTTCTTGAATTCTTTTTGTTGGAGCAGCTATTGCATGTGCATTGGCTAAGAAACTTAAATATTCAATAACAAATAAGTCTTCATACAAAGGATTGGATTCTGGTAAATAACCAATTATTTTTTTATACCCGACTTCGTCTTTTTGAACATCCATACCTGATAACTGAATAGCACCTGCATCTGGTCTTAGACAGCCAGCAATCATTTTTAATGTGGTACTCTTACCTGCACCATTTGGACCAAGAAAACCAACAATCTCGCCTGGCTGAATAGTAAAACTCAGGGGTTCAACTGCTGTGAATTGATCAAATTTTTTGGAGATGGCTTGTACATTCAATGACATACTCAAAAGTAAAGCATTATTCTAGATCTTGAGAACTTGCGGGCAATTGATCATACTCCCCTTTAAATGCATAGTAGCCAAAAATGAAGAAGCCAATACAAATGGGCGTGAAGATGGTCAGGATAATCACCCATTGTAAAGTCACATTGGACTTAGTTAAGCTAGTAGCAGCGGCAATTTTTTGGATGGCTTGTGAAGCTAAAAACCATGTGATTGCTGGTGCTAAAAACATCCAAATCAAGCCTAATATTTTTTTTATCGTATTCATATTATTTTTTTTAGTCCATGACTTCCTTGTCCACCTTATTGCTTAAATAAATCACTCCAATGAATAAACAAATAGAGGCAACGCCTATTGGATACCATAATCCTGCAAGCGGATCCCCAGCAGGATTGTCTGCAGTTTTTGTAAACTCCACAATCAATGTACCCAAGAAAGGCACCAAGCCACCAAATACCCCATTGCCAATATGATAAGGCAGCGACATAGAGGTATAACGAATTTTAGTTGGGAACAATTCTACCAAGAAAGCGGCTATTGGTCCATATACCATGGTGACATACAATATCTGCACAAAAACCAACCAGATTAAATTCCAATAGGTCGTATGATCTAATGTCTTTTCTACCACTATATTTGGTTTTAAAGAGGCAGCAGCAATGGTCACTTCCTGCGTTTTAGAGGTATCCAAAGTAGTCCCTTTGACAGGTTTTAATTTTACCACAATGGTGTCTAATTTTGTTGCATCCATTGAATTTGGCTGCGTGTAATAAATACTTCCAGTACTTGCGTCTTTTATGATATCAGTTAAAAATAAAGTGTCTGTTTTGGTATAACTAAATTTAGCACCATCGGTATATGCTGTGTCTATCTTTTGCACCAGGTACAATTTTGTACAAAGTTTTTCATCCACAATGGCCAACTTTTCTGAAACTACAGTTTGTGCTAGATCAATTTTTTCTGTTCTATTTTTTGCATTGGTGGCATCTAAAAAATATTGATAAATTGGTCTATAAGTAAGTATACCTGCTAGCATCCCAAACATCATGATCCACTTTCTTCCAATTCGGTCACTTAAATAACCAAACACCACAAAGAAAGGGGTGGCAAATAAAATAGCCCAAAGCATTAAATTTCTAGACTGTACAAATTCAACTTTACAAACGGTCTCAATAAAACTTTGTGCATAAAATTGTCCAGTATACCAAATCACGCCTTGACCCATCACTGCGCCAAATAAGGCTAAGAGGACCATTTTAAAATTGGCTTTATGTCCGAAACTTTCTTTTAAAGGATTGGTAGATGTTTTGCCTTCCGATTTTAATTTAGTGAACATGGGTGATTCACTCATTTTCATTCTAATTAAAATGGATACCACCACTAAAATAATCGACATCCAAAATGGATACCTCCATCCACCCCATTCTGCACTAAATGCTTCGACACCCTGATTCGACCTTATTAAAATAATCACCCCTAATGCTAAAAATAATCCTAAGGTGGCTGTTGTCTGAATCCAACTGGTCCAGAAGCCTCGTCTATTTGCAGGTGCATGCTCTGCTACATAAGTGGCAGCACCACCGTATTCACCACCCAAGGCCAATCCTTGCACCAATCTTAAAATCAATACTAAAATTGGGGCCGCCCACCCAATGGTTGCAAAGCCAGGCACTAAACCAATCGCAAAAGTAGATCCACCCATCAAAACCAAGGTCAATAAAAAAGTATATTTACGACCAATAATGTCTCCTAATCTTCCAAAGACCAATGCACCAAATGGTCTTACAATAAAGCCTGCAGCAAAAATAGCGAGTGTACTTAAAAGTGCCGAAGTGCCTGCATCTGATGGAAAAAATTGTTTTGAAATAATGGTTGCCAACATCCCAAAAATGTAAAAGTCATACCATTCAATAAGGGTACCAACAGAAGACGCACCAATCACTAAACTTATTTTACTAGGCTTTATGTCGAAACTCATATTTTAATTATTTAATTGCTGCCATTCAAGTTAATTCAATCAACTTAAAAAATGTAAATTTGGAAGACTAATTTTAAATCAGACCATGTCTTATCCATACCAAATTAAAGACCTTGCAGGCTACCACGAAGCATATCAGAAAAGTATTCAAGACCCGAATGCGTTTTGGGGTGAAGTCGCTGCACATTTTACATGGCATAAAAAATGGGACAAAGTAAGTGATTGGAATTTTAAAGACCCCAGCATACAATGGTTTGTGGGAGGGAAATTAAATATCACTGAAAATTGTTTAGATCGACATATAGCAACCATGGGCAATAAGCCTGCCATCATTTGGGAGCCGAATGATCCAACCGAAGAGCATCGCATCCTCACTTATAAGCAACTGCATTTAAAAGTTTGTCAGTTTGCACAAGTCCTATATAATAATGGAGTAAAAAAAGGTGATCGTGTATGTATTTATATGGGCATGATCCCTGAATTAGCAATTGCTGTATTGGCTTGCGCAAGAATAGGTGCTATTCATAGTGTGATTTTTGGGGGCTTCTCTGCACAAAGTATTGCAGACAGATTGGAAGATGCTCAAGCTAATTTCATCATCACATGTGATGGTGCTTTTAGAGGTGCAAAAGACATCCCTTTAAAGTCGGTGATTGACGATGCATTAATTGGAAATAAAAATATTCAGCGCGTGATTGTTTGCACAAGAACAATGACTGCTGTGTCTATGTTACAAGGTAGAGACGTTTGGTGGGAGGATGAAATTAAAAAAGTAGAAGCTCAGGGAATACAATTTGTTCCAGCAGAAGTGATGGATGCAGAAGATCCTTTATTCATATTATATACTTCTGGGTCGACAGGAAAACCGAAAGGCGTCGTGCATAGTGTTGCTGGGTATATGGTGTACACCAATTATACTTTTGTCAATACATTCAATTATAACCCTAATGATTTATTCTTTTGTACCGCAGATATTGGATGGATTACAGGGCATAGCTATATTGTGTATGCGCCATTAAGCGCTGGTGGTACTTCTATGATGTTTGAAGGGATCCCCACTTTCCCAGACGCAGGAAGGTTTTGGGATATCATTGACAAATTCAAAGTAAATATTTTATATACCGCACCAACAGCCATTCGCTCATTAATGGGATTTGGTTTGGGTCCAGTGCAGGGACATGATTTAAGTAGTTTAAAAGTGTTAGGTACAGTTGGCGAACCTATTAACGAGGAAGCTTGGAATTGGTACAACGAACATATTGGAAAAAATAAATGTCCCATTGTAGACACTTGGTGGCAAACAGAAACAGGCGGTATCATGATTTCTAATATGGCTGGAATCACCCCAGGAAAAGCAGGATGGGCAACCTACCCAATGCCAGGCATTGAACCCATTTTGGTAGATGATAAAGGAGCAGAGATTACTGAAAAGGATGAGGAAGGGATGTATCGCGGTAACTTATGCATCAAACAAGCCTGGCCTTCAACGATTAGAACAACTTACGGTGACCATGAAAGATGTAGGACCAATTATTTTGCGACTTATGACAATTTATATTTTACAGGTGATGGTGCATTCAGAAACGAAGCAGGACAATATAGAATCACAGGTCGTGTAGATGATGTATTGAATGTGAGTGGCCACAGGATCGGCACTGCGGAAGTAGAAAATGCCATTAATATGCACGCAGGTGTGGTGGAAAGTGCTGTGGTAGGCTATCCTCACGATATTAAAGGACAAGGCATTTATGCTTATGTCATTTACACAGGATCGCATGCGCAAGACACCCATGGCAGTGCAGAGATGATACGTAAAGACATCCTTCAAACTGTTACAAGAATTATTGGACCAATAGCGAAGCCCGACAAAATTCAATTTGTTACTGGTTTACCAAAAACAAGATCAGGCAAAATCATGCGTCGCATTCTGCGCAAAGTAGCCGAAGGTGAATTAAATAGTTTAGGCGATACCTCTACTCTACTTGACCCAGCGGTGGTGGATGAAATTGTAAAAGGCGTTGTCTAACTAAATTAAAGTAAAATAAAAAAGCCTCGATGATATCGAGGCTTTTTTATTTTATATATATTGGATTATTGATCCATTAAACTTTTTAATTTCTTAGACAATAAGAATAAAATAATGGATGCAATACCTGCCATAAATACAAAGAACATAAAGAACTCATGCAAGTTGGTAATTTGATATCCTGCGAAGGAAGTTGTTTTGCCATTTTCAGGATACAATGTACTAAATACACCTGCTAATTTATTCGCAAATGCATTGGCTGTAAACCACACTGCCATTAACAAAGATGCGAATTTAATTGGCGCTAATTTATTGAATAAGGATAGACCAATTGGAGACAAACAAAGCTCTCCAAAAGTGTGCATCATATACATACCAATTAACCAAATCATACTTACTTTAATCCCCGTGCCCACACCGTTCACACCTGTAGCAATCCATAAATAGCCCAATGCCAATAACATCAAGCCCATCGCCATTTTAAATGGAGAAGAGGGCTCTCTATTTGCTTTACCAAGCTTAATCCAAATCCATGCCACCAAAGGTGCAAGTGTCACCACAAATATGGAATTTAAAGATTGAAAGAAACTGGTTGGCACCACATAAAATCCTAAATCACGTTGTGTATTTTCAGATGCAAAAAAAGTAAGTGATGCGCCTGCTTGTTCAAATGCGCTCCAGAAAAAGATGACAAAGAAAGACACTGTAAATAAAACGACCACCTTCTTTTTTTGAATACCATCTAATGAGGTATCGGAGAAAATAATGAATGCAATTAAAAGAATACAGGCAATTAACAACCAGAATAAATAACTCACTACTTTAATATCAATATATACAAGTGCGATTGTTAAAAGAGAAAGTAAAAATAATAACCCCACCATTACTGGGATTTTTTGTAAGATTTTTGGGGCATCTTTTGGGGCATCACCAATCGAAACGCCGTCCGCATCCACTAAATATTTTTTCTGGAATATCATTTGTGTAATGACACTTAATAGCATGGCGATACCGCCCGCCAAAAACGCCCATTTGAAATCACCATTATTCCCTGTGTCTCCAAAAAATCCACAAACAATTGGACCTAGTGCACCGCCAGTATTAATCCCCATATAAAAAATAGTATAGGCTGCGTCAATTTTTGAATCCCCTTTTTTATACAATTGTCCCACCATGCTTGAGATATTTGGCTTAAAAAAGCCATTCCCTGCAATCATACAACCTAATCCAGTATAAAATAAAGGCATGGCGAGTGCTGCATTGTCATAAAAATGACCGCAAAAAAACAAGATAAATTCACCAATGGCCATAACCAATCCACCTGCAATGATAGAACGCTTAGTCCCCCAGTAACGATCGGCGATATAGCCACCCAATAAGGGTGTTAAGTATACCAAGCCGGTATAACTGCCATATACTTGTGAAGCATCATTCTGATTAAATGCCATTGCTTTTACTAAAAACAAGACCAATATGGCACGCATGCCATAGTAATTAAATCGCTCCCACATTTCTGTAGCGAATAAAACATAGAGTCCTTTTGGATGGCTTTGTGTCGTTGTAGACATAATAAAACGTTTATTTAATTGGTACAAAATAATAAAATCCCTTCAATAAATTTTACTTTCGTGCTGCAATCACCTTAATTATGAATATTTTACTTATTGGGTCTGGCGGAAGAGAACATGCTTTGGCTTGGAAAATAGCCCAAAGTTACCATTGTGATCATTTGTATATCGCACCAGGTAATCCAGGCACAGCAGCTATTGGCACTAATTTGCCCATTAAAATAGACGATTTTGAGGGATTGAAGCAGGCAGCCATCACCCACCAAATTGACATGATCATTGTTGGACCAGAAGAGCCCCTTGTAAAAGGCATTTTTGACTTTTTTGCAAATGACCCATCCACAGAAGCGATCAATGTCATAGGACCTTCTGCAGCAGCAGCGCAATTGGAAGGGAGTAAAGCTTTTAGTAAGCATTTCATGCAAAGACACCATATTCCAACAGCTGGATATGCTGAGTTTACGATTGATACCTACGAGGAAGGAAAGCAATATATAGGGGCACATAGCTTACCCATTGTATTAAAAGCAGACGGACTAGCTGCTGGAAAAGGCGTAATCATTGCTGCAACACATAGTGAAGCATTGGAAAGTTTTGAGTCCATGTTGCAGCATAAACAATTTGGCGCAGCTAGTGCAAGGGTGGTGATTGAGGAATTTTTAACAGGGATCGAAGTCAGTGTTTTTGCACTAACAGATGGCAAAAACTACCAAATCATAGGACATGCAAAGGACTACAAACGAATAGGGGAAGGCGATACAGGACTTAATACAGGTGGAATGGGTTGTGTAAGTCCAGTGCCATTTATGGATGATGCTTTTATGAAAAAAGTGGAAGAAAAGATTGTACGCCCTACTATCCAAGGCATTGCTAAAGAAGGATTGGTCTATAAAGGGTTTGTCTTTTTTGGCTTAATGAACTGTGACGGGGAACCTTCAGTCATTGAATACAATTGTCGTTTGGGCGACCCTGAAACTGAAGTCATTCTACCCCGTTTGCAAACCGACTTAGTGAGCATTTTAGCAGCCACCGATAATGGCACATTAGAGGATGTAAATATTGAATACAATGAGGGCGCATTTGCCACCGTGATGGCGGTAAGTGGCGGCTATCCCGGAGACTACCAAAAAGGATTCCCTATCATAGGAATCGATCTTGTTACTAAGGAAGCAAAAACAACGCTGTTTCAAGCTGGGACTGGGTTTAAGGAAGATGCCATTGTAACCAATGGAGGTCGCGTCTTAACAGTTACTGCAGAAGGCAATACCATTTCCGAAGCAGTCGATACTGCAAAAGACGCGTTAGCGCTGATTCAATTCGAAGGTATGAATTTCAGAAAAGATATTGGCTACGAGTTCAAGGGCTAAACTTTCTTGATCATCTTTGTTGATAATTATTCTTGTTCATTTTTTTAAAAAGCTTTGTAGTTCAAGGATTTTAGATGATTTTTGCATCATTCCAATGAATGTAAAATACTGAACGAATATGGGCTTATTTAACTTTTTCACCCAAGAGATTGCAATGGACTTGGGCACTGCAAATACACTGATCATCCACAACGATGAAGTGGTGGTAAATGAACCTTCAATTATTGCCTTGAACAGGAATAATATGAAAGAAGTTTTAGGTGTTGGAAAAAAGGCATTGTTGATGCACGAAAAAACACACGAAAGTATTAAAACAGTTCGTCCATTAAAAGATGGTGTAATCGCCGACTTCAACGCCGCTGAATTAATGATTCGCGAGTTGATGAAAATGATTTATCCAAAGAAGCCTTTATTTCCTCCAAGTTGGAGAATGGTAATTTGCATTCCATCTTCCATTACTGAAGTAGAAAAAAGAGCGGTGCGTGATAGTGCGGAACAAGCAGGCGCAAAAGAAGTATACATGATTCACGAACCTATGGCTGCAGCATTGGGTATTGGTATTGATGTAGAAGAGCCAGTTGGAAATATGATTATTGATATTGGTGGTGGTACAACAGGTATTACCGTGATTGCATTAGCAGGTATAGTTTGTGATCAAAGTATTCGTGTAGCTGGTGATGAATTCACTGCAGATATTATGGAAGCATTAAGACGTTACCATAGTTTATTAATTGGTGAGCGTACTGCAGAACAAATTAAAATTCATGTGGGTGCTGCATTAAAAGATTTAGACAACCCACCAGAAGATATGCCAGTAAATGGTAGAGACTTGGTGACAGGTATTCCAAAACAAATCATGGTCTCTTACCAAGAAGTAGCAGAGGCATTAGATAAAAGTATTTTCAAAATCGAAGAAGCTATCTTGAAAGCTTTAGAGACCACACCTCCAGAACTCGCTGCAGATATATATCGTAGAGGTTTGTACATTACAGGTGGTGGATCACTTTTAAGAGGTTTAGATAAAAGATTAAGTGCAAAAATTAAATTACCAGTTCATGTAGCCGACGATCCTTTAAAGAGCGTTGTACGCGGAACAGGCATTGCATTGAAAAACTACCAACGTTTTCCATTTATTATGAGATAATACCTAATGAAGAATATCATTGGCTTTATACGACAGAATTTTACTTTTTTTAGCTTCCTGATACTGCAAATTGTATCGTTGGTCATGTTGTCTTCTTACAGTAAATCCCACGAAACATTTTTTGGCAATTGGAATAATACTGTTGCCGGAAAAGTGAATTCTTATTACAATGAATGGGCTTACTTTTTTGATTTAAAAGCAACCAATGCAAAATTAGTTGCAGAAAATGTAGCGCTCAGAAATGAACTTGCTCAAAATTTTGTGCCCTACGATACAAGTGTAAAATCGGGTACATTGATTTTAAGAAAAGATAGTTTAGAAAAAATTAGAAAATTCTTTTATTACCCAGCTAAAGTCGTGGGTAACAGTTTTACACTTCAAAAAAATTATATCACTATTGAACGCGGTGCTTTACAAGGTGTCAAGAAAGACATGGCTGCAATAAGTCCTGATGGATCAATTGTAGGAGTGGTCGTAGAAGTAAATGACAACTATAGTAAAATCATGAGTTTATTACATCGCAATAGTAAAGTAAGTGCGATGTTGAAAAGAGATCGTGTTGCTGGTAGTATAGAATGGGATGGGAAGAGTCCAGAAATTTTGTTGTTGAAAAATATTTCAAAAAGTGCTTTACCTAAAATAGGTGACACCGTATTGACAAGCCCTTACTCTTCTAGCTTCCCAGCACAATTGATGATTGGAAGGGTGACAAGTATCATAAAAGACCCATCTAGCAATTTCTTGACTTTAAATATTAAATCTGCAACCAATTTTTACAATTTAGAATTTGTATACTTGGTTGAAAATAAAAGAATGGAGGCTCAAACCGATATTGAGCAAAAGGGGGAAGGCAATGAATAATATCCTAAAAAATAGCGCAAGATTTATCCTCTTCTTATTGATACAGATTATCATTTTGAATGAGATCCCACCTATCCACCAATTTATCACCCCTTATCTGTATTTTATTTTTATCCTTTGGCTGCCATTTGGCACTAACAGAATAACGACTACTTTATTGGGCTTTGCGCTTGGATATTGCTTAGACATGTTTACCAATACCCCAGGATTGCACGCCGCAGCAGCAACATTGATTGGTTACCTTAGACCAACTATTTTAAATCTTCTTTTGGCACAAGAACTCTCAGAGGAATTGACCAAGGAGCCGAGCATTGGAACCATGGGATGGGGGCCATTTATGTTTTACATATTTTCACTTACGTTCATACATCACTTTTATTTAGTGTTATTGGAATGGTTGCAATTTGGCAACTTTAGCTATTTCATAGGAAAAGTATTTTTTACAAGCGGGATGAGTATGCTACTAATTCTATTGGTAGAACTCTTACTGAACAGAAGGAAGCTAAAAAGATAATCCATGTCAGTATACAATCAGAATCGAGGCGGCATTATTCAAATTATCATTGGCACTATTTTTTTTCTGATTGTAGCTCAATTGGTGAGTCTTCAAGTGGTATCCAATAAATACAAATTGGCCGCAGACAATAATGCCATTTTTAGAAAAATCATTTACCCAGATCGTGGCATCATTTACGACAGAAAAAAGAGAGCCCTCTTAGAAAATACCATTAGTTATGACTTAGTGGTGATTCCAAACGAAGCTAAAAAGGTGGACACTGCTGCATTATGTGCTATCCTACATATCGATAAAGCAGAGTATAGCAAAAGAATTGTGGAAGCGATTATTAAAAACACAAGAGTAAAAGCTGGTGTCTTTGAACCATTTTTAACACCTGAACTTTACGCGCAATTAAACGAAAACTTATACCGATTCCCTGGTTTTTCTTTATCGGAGCGTTCTATCAGAAGCTATCCTTACAATACTGCAGCACATGTATTGGGCTATGTGGCAGAAGTTGACGTGAATTTTTTAAAGAAGCATGAAGAAGAAGGCTATGAGATGGGGGATTATGCAGGTATGACTGGATTAGAAAAAAATTATGAAACTGTGTTGATGGGTCAAAGAGGTGTAAAACGTTTTTTAAGAGACAATAAAGGAAAGATACAAGGCCCTTATGAAAAAGGAGAATTTGATACCGTCGCTATTGCAGGAAAAAATTTATATACAAGTGTTGATGTACAAGTACAACAACTAGCAGAAAAATTATTACAAAATAAAATTGGAAGTGCTGTTGCGATCAATCCTAAAACAGGTGGTGTGATTGCGATGGCTTCTAGTCCAGGCTATAATCCAAATTTATTGACAGGAAGTCAAAGAAGAAAAACAATTGGCAGATTGCTTTTAGATACGGCTAGGCCTATCTACAATCGCGCGATTAAAGGACAATATCCACCTGGTTCTACTTTTAAACCTTTAGGTGCATTGATTGCATTAGACGAAGGCTTGATCACGCCTAATTTCGGCTACAACTGTTATGGATCTTATGGCGCCTGTGGTGATCCAAGAAAATGTGAACACCATAATGCGGGACACGCCGCTAATTTACAATTGGCACTGGCATATTCTTGTAACTCCTATTTCTTGCAGGTATTTAGAATGGCCATTGACAATCCAAAATATAAATCAGCTAAAGGCGGATATGTAAAGTGGAAAGAATATATGAACGCTTTTGGATTTGGACGAAAACTTGGTATTGACTTACCAAGTGAAAACAAAGCCAATATTCCTGACACTGCGCAATATAGTAAGGACTTTGGTAATCCAAGGTACTGGAATAGCTGTTATATGTTGACCCTTGGAATTGGTCAAGATAGAATGACCGCAACACCTTTGCAATTAGCCAATTCAATGGCATTCATTGCAAACGATGGATATTATTATACACCGCATTTTGTAGATAGTATTGAATCTGAAACCCAAGAAGAAGCGGCCCAATTAGCGCCTTATAGAAAAAAACAAAAAGTAACAAAAATTCCTAAGGAATATTTTGATGTGATCAAGGAAGGAATGCATGATGTGACTGTGTATGGTACTGCAGCATTCATTAAAGTACCAGGTCATGAGTATTGTGCTAAAACTGGTACGGCACAAAATCCGCACGGAAAAAACCACTCCTTATTTGTTTGCTTTGCACCAAAAGACAATCCTAAAATTGCAGTGGCTGTCATTGTAGAAAATGCAGGGTACGGATCTACTTGGGCTGGACCAATTGGTGGATTATTAATGGAACAATATTTAAATGATACCCTTACTACAGAAAGTCAATTGAAAGCGGATAACCTTGCTCAAGTTGACTTAATGCCACAAGCCATTAAGAATTGGTATGTGCAAAATAATAAGTCTGCATACCTCACCCCTATCGAATACAATAACGATGAATTATCAGACGTTTGGGATATGGAGATGTTAGCAGAAGGTGTGGTGAAAACAAAAACAAAAGATACAGCCCCAACTGCCCCATTGCCCAATACAGATAAAACGAATAAGGATAGCTTGCTTCCAAATACGGATAAAAAGAAAAAGCTCAATCCATAAACTATGACCTCTAACTACGATAATAATTTTTCTAAAGGTACTGACCTTGCAGTGATTGTGTTATATATGCTCATGGCCTGTATTGGTATCCTAGCTATTTTTATGGTTGAATACAACCCTAATACCGATTGGGCAACGAGTTTTATTAGTGGTAAAACGAGTTATAGCAAACAATTCTTTTTTTTAATTTTTTGTTCCTTTGTTGGGGTTTTTATTTTACTAATGGACAGTAAGGTTTTTACTGCATTGGCTAATATCTTGTTTGCGAGTGGACTGCTATTGATGTTAGCCACTTTTGTGATCGGAAAAGAAATCAATGGATCTAAAAGTTGGATACCCATTGCAGGTGGATTTAATTTGCAACCAGCAGAATTATGTAAAATTTTTACTGCACTTGCTTTAGCCAAATTTATCTCAAGGCCTGAAACCGATTTTACAAAACTTAAATCCCATTTAATTGCAGGGGCCATGATTGCATTGCCAGCAATACTATCTATTGGTCAACATGAACTTGGATTGGCCTTGGTCTACAGTGCATTTATATTTGCCATGTATAGAGAGGGTTTGCCACCATTTATACTCATCATTTTGTTGTCATTTGCAATACTTGTCATTGCAACCTTATTAATAGAACCAACGCTATTAGCGATCATTTTATCTGTTATTGCAGGACTCATTTTAATGTATTTGGGTAAGCGTTTAAAACGCAATAAACAACTCATCGTTCTCATCATCAGTATTTGGATGGTTTGTGTAGGCACAGTTCGTTTTGCAGTGCCTTATATTTTTAATAATGTATTTGAATGTTATCAAACAACGCGTATTTATAGCATGGTTGGAAAAGAGTACGATTGTGGTTTGAATCAAAAAGCAGCTGCTAGTTTTGTTGAAAGTGGGAAAAAAAGCAGAAAGCCAGACGACTATAATGTGAAGCAAAGTAAAATTGCGATAGGCTCTGGTGGCTTTTGGGGAAGAGGCTTTTTAAAAGGAACTCAAACCAGGGGCAAGTATGTACCTGAACAAAATACAGATTTTATTTTCACATCCATTGGGGAAGCTTTTGGATTTGTAGGTACATTTACTTTTTTAGGATTGTACTTATTTTTCCTATTTAGATTAATTCGTATCGCTGAACGACAAAGAAGTACTTTCTCTAGAGTGTATGCCTATAGCGTTGTTGGGATTTTCTTTTTTCATATTGCTGTCAATATTAGCATGACCATTGGATTATTCCCTGTAGTGGGTATCCCATTGCCTTTGATCAGTTATGGCGGATCCTCCTTACTTACATTTACTGCTTTGGTATTTATTTTACTAAGATTAGATGCGGATAGACAAATGGTACTTCGATAATTGTATTTTTGCAGCATGCGTATTCATCCATTATCAGAAGGCAGTTTTAGCATTGATCAAACCAAAGTATTTGTTCCATTTGATACCCAAAGAGAACAAATACAAGATCGTCCCAAAGGGAGCATTCTTGTTGAGATTCAGCCATTCGTAGTCATTACCGATAAGGATATCATTTTATTGGATACAGGCTTAGGGTATATGAACGCACAAGGGGTCTTGCAAATTCACGAAAATTTAATGGCTATTGGAATTAATCCAAGCTCGGTGACCAAAGTGTTTATGAGTCACTTACATAAGGACCACGCAGGCGGGATGAGTTATGTGGATGCAATATCTCAAGAACGTTATGTGAGTTTTCCATACGCCACCTATTATGTTCAAAAAAGAGAATTTGAATTGGCCATGACCAATCCTACTGCCTCTTATATTAAAGAACAATTTGAATTCTTAACTGACTTTTCAAAAGTAGTTTGGCTAACTGAAGACCAAGGTGTGATTGATCATAGTATTCATTATTTACTCACAGGCGGGCATTGTCCTTACCATCAAGTGGCATGGATCAAAGAGGATGGGGAACAATTTTTCTTTGGTGCAGATGTAGCACCACAATTACAACAACTCAAATCGAAGTTTGTAGCCAAGTATGATATGGATGGAAAATTGGCCATGGAATGGAGACAAAAATGGTGGGAACAAGGACAAGAAGAAGGATGGCAATTTGCATTTTACCACGATATCAAACATCCATTGCTCAAGGCAAGTAAATAGTTAGATCTAGTATTGCTTAGTGAAGTGTTTACTTAAATAGCTCCTTGGTCTTTCCATTGCCATAAATACAAACAGGCATAACTGCTGTAGGGT
>CALPJR020000002.1 GCA_943323935.2 Bifidobacterium breve | reverse complement strand
TCTTAAAAAAAGAGAAGGTTGGAAATTTTAATTAATCAAAAAATAACAAACATGAAAAAAATCATCTTTTTACTAATGCTTTGCGCAATTGGATTTAACATGACAGCTACTGCTCAAAAGGCAATCAATTCTGTCCATTTTTATGATGTTAAAAACGCAGATATGGAGAAAACCTATATTGCTAGCCTAAAAGAAATCAATGCGATCATGGCCGAGATGGGATTCCCTAAGAATTACTATAGTTATTTTAAATTAGCTGCATCTGATACCACAAAGACTTACAGAAATTGTACAATTGGACATTGGACTTCTGAAGCAGATTACAAGACAATCCATGACCATCCAAAATTTAAAGCTTGGGCGAATAAGAACAAAGAAACCAATGGCGTATATATGGCAGATCAATTGTACAGAAGATTTTATGCTGCTGATTAATATATCAGGATGAATGTTATAAAATAAAATAATACAGTTCAATAACTTAAAGGTCTATGAAGTAAAATTCATGGACCTTTTTTAATGGGGTAAAATAGCTGCAAATTGCTCAGAGAAATTGAGAACAAAATCTTATTTTCAATTATTAAATTTAAATATGGAAGTACATCACCACTCGCACAAACCAAAAAACTGGAAAGAGTATATTACTGAATTTATCATGCTATTTGCGGCAGTTACTTTGGGTTTTCTTGCAGAAAATCTAAGAGAACATCAGATTATGGAACATCGTGTTGAGCAAAACAAAATAGCAATTTTAAAGGACTTACAAGCAGATTCTAGCGAGATAATAAAAATACTTGATATGGAAGATAAGTCGATTAATAGTTTTAATAGGCTTAATAATTTATTATACTTAGCAAAAAATAATAAAATAACTGAACAACAATTAATAGATTCATTTAAATTAAAGCCTAAACTAAATGCAATTTCTTTAACACTATATGTAAACAATAGTTCTTTTAAAAATATGCAGTCAAGTGGATTATTGAGTTACTTAGAAGAGGGGGAATTAAAAAATACATTAGCTACCTATTACGAAGTCAACTTTAAGTCTATAGAAGCTGCAAATCAATTTTTTGATCAAGCAGCTATTGATTACAATAAATATTTACCAATTGGTCTAGGGGTAACATTTAGAGCTTATCAAAATGCAAGTAATGAATACGATTTAAATGATGAGAATGCATTCTTAAATTTTATGTTAAGCCTAGATAAAACTAAGGATATTTTACAATCAGATGAATATATATATGAAGTGCAAAAGTATTATAACTTCATATTTTACTACCGTATGAATATTTATAGAATTAAAAAAAGCAATGACGCGCTTTTAAAACTATTAAGATCGGAGATGCATTAAAGAATTAAACTATTTTAATAAATTATCGGTAGCTTTGGTTTATTCAATATTTATAGCTAATATGTATTAGCAAATGGCGTATAACTTAATTTATTAAATCTATATTTTATGCTCGAAATTTTAGTCATCTCTATGAGTGTCTTATTGGTGCTATTTTTTAGTGTTGTGGTTGTCAATCAAGGGACCATCGCTATCATCACCATGTTTGGTAAGTACCAAAGAATTATGCTGCCAGGTTTAAGATTTAAAATTCCTTTGGTGGAGAGCATATTTAGACGAGTTAGTATTCAAAACCAAAGTATTGAATTAGAGTTTCAGGCGGTAACCATTGACCAAGCGAATGTTTACTTTAAGAGTATGCTTTTGTACTCTGTTCAAAATGCCGAGGAAGAAACTATTAAAAAAGTCGCTTTTAAGTTTATAAGTAATAAGGATTTGATGCAGGCCCTTGTTAGAACCGTAGAAGGAAGTATTAGAGCTTATGTGGCTACTAAACGTCAAGCCGAAGTATTGACAGCTCGCAGAGAGATAGTAGATTTCGTAAAAGAACAAATTGATAATAGTTTAGAAGAGTGGGGATACCATTTACAAGACCTTCAAATTAATGACATCACTTTTGACCAAGTAGTGATGGAAAGTATGAGTAAAGTGGTTGCTAGTAATAACTTAAAAGCGGCTGCGGAAAACGAAGGGCAGGCTTTATTAATTACAAAAACGAAGGCTGCCGAAGCGGAGGGTAATTCAATTAAAATATCTGCACAAGCCGAAAAAGAAGCAGCTCAATTAAGAGGTCAAGGTGTTGCCCTATTCAGACAAGAAGTAGCTAAGGGTATGACTGAGGCTGCAGAAGAAATGAAACAAGCCAATTTAGATACCAATGTGATTTTATTTAGCATGTGGACCGAAGCCATTAAGAATTTTGCAGAATACGGTAAAGGCAATGTCATTTTTTTAGATGGTAGCCCTGATGGGATGGATAAGACGATGAAACAAATGATGGGCTTGATTACAAAAAAAGAGAACAGTAAATAAAATAGATTTTTAACAAAAAGATGATAGTTTCAAGGGTTTATGCAGTCAAATGTATAGACCCTTTTTTATTGGGGTAACTATTTAATCTTCTTTTTTTAAGATGGCGATATCTTCTTTAATTCTTTCTATTTCCACTAGTAAAGTGCCATTGTACACACCTCGGATGCGTTGTTGTTGATCTATTAAAATGAAATTTTCAGTATGTAAAAATTCATTACCCGTTTGATAGTAGCCAATGGTATCTCCAGCAAAATATTGCTTCTTAGCTAAGTCGTATATATCCTTTTTAGGCCCAGTCAATAAATGCCATTGTTTACTATTGACCTTATTTTCAATCGCATACTTTTTTAAAACAGCAACTGAATCTATATCAGGGGTCACGCTATGTGATAAAAATAAGATAGTAGTATCTTGCTGAAATGCCTCTTGTAGTATGTACATATTGCTCGTCATTTTAGGGCATATCCCTCTGCAGCTAGTAAAGAAAAAATTAGCGATATAGATTTTCCCCTCCACTGTTTTAGTTGAAATCATTTCCCCTTCTTGATCCTTCAATTTAAATTTAGGAATTCGATGTATATTTTGATATTGACTATCCGTTTTTTCAATCCATTTAGGTGTCCAATCGGGTGTGTTAAAATACGGTAATGTTTCGTTTTCGTTAGCAATTGCTTCCAGTGGTTGATTGTTTGTTGTACAAGACAACATAAGAAGGCTTATAAGAAGTATAGAGCTTAAGATGGACCTAAAGTTGTTACTAGATATTAGGCTAGGTGTATATAAATTGATATTAGTCATTGATTATTTTTTTAAACCACTGTCATTTGGATTCATACAAAGCTTCAAACCAATCAATCCATACCTTCTTCCATTTTTTACAACATAATTGGCTCTGATGATGCCATTCTCCCACCACATTTTTTGACTGCCTTGCTCATAGCCATGTTCGTAATGAAAGGATCTATATGCTTGGCCGTTTTGATACCATTCTTTGGCAATACCATGATACTCCCCATTTTCAAAATAAAATTCAAACTGTGGTTGTCCATTTTCCCAATAACCAAGATGTTTGCCTATTTTTTTACCGGCTCGATAAAAACGCTCTGATGCAATTTGTTTATTTAGATACCATTTTTTTTGAACCCCTTCCTCAACTCCATTTAAAAAACCTGCAATCTGCATGGTATCTTTTGCATTGTAGAGTGTATAAACAAAACCACTGTATTTTATATCATTATAAAAAAGGGTGTCTTGGTGTAAAGCAAAACCTTTATCTGCACTAGGTTTAAAAATAGGAGGTACGCCAATCTTAGCAGCTGCCAAAATGCTTGATGCTGGCTTTGCGTTTTGGCTGGTCTTACTATTTAAATTACAAGCAGAAAAAAATACACTTATAATAAACAGTTGTTTAATCAATAACTTTTTCATCTATTGTGAAACTGTTCCTGGTGTCCCATAATAACCTGAGCCATTAATATAAGGGTCAGTGCTTGTGATATGATAATGGTATATCCCACTAGGGTATTCAGCAGTGGCCAATACATGTCCATGGAACTTATCTAACTTACTATTATCAACCAATACCCCATTTTCTTCAGGACCATACACGGGAAATCCGTCTAACAAAAATCCCATTAATGCCGATTTAGTCGCTTTAACTGTGGTTAAATACAATGGCTCCACATGATAGTGATAGGCACTATTAGGTGCTGGATGCCCCCAATAACGATCAAAAGAAGTGATTTCGTTTGCTAAAGGTTGATTGGGCCCTGCATATTGATTGAAAAATGGAACGCCGTTTAAAGAAACCCCAATGGCACCTAAAGGTGTAGGAAGATTTGTTGTTGCCGATTTAGGATTAACGGGAATTTTAAAGACATAAGCTTTTGCAGCTATGGAATTAGGATTTTTTTGAAACTGATACCCAGCGAATGTGGTGCCTGAGAAATTATCGTATAACTCATTTGTTGTAGCGTAATAGCTACTCTTATGGTCAGGCAGCCCAGTGGTTTTAATAGTAATATACGTACCATCTGAAGTAACGCTAGATGCTCCATAAATTTTATTATAGATATCTGGCACTGTGACACTTACCACTGGATTTGTCGTATTATTTGAACTACCTGTTGGTGTAGTTGGAGGAGTATCCTTGCTACAAGATTGTAATAAAACTAAGATGGAGCAAAGTGTTAAACAATATAATTTCATAGGTAAGCTATTTGATGCTTTGACCAAATGTAAATTGAAAAGTTTAATTGATGAAACCAAAAACAGCATGTATTGCGAAAAGTACTTTTTAGACGATAACCTACATTAATATTTGAGCGGGATGAGCTTAATGATCCCTAATTTATTAAAGAGCTTAATAATTGGATAGACTGGATCGATTTCCCACCACTTGGCTGCAAAATTCGGTCGAGCTCCTGCATGATGGTGGTTGTTTTGAAACAATTCACCCAACATCAAGAAATCTATGAATAAGGTGTTTTTTGAATGGTCTTTTTCACCTGGAAAATTACGATAGCCATATTTATGACCAGCCCAGTTGACGATTGCGCCTTGTATAGGACCAATTAAAAAATGGATGGGAAGTAATAAGTACATCCACCATGTAGTTGCAAAATAAACATAGAACAAAATGTATAGTCCAGCAAACAATAACCTTGTAGCGGTATGGTCTGCTATTTTATCAATTTTTGGATAGATTGGAAAATTTTTATCAAAACGTTTTTCGATTTCTAGTGTGCCATGCAACACCCCATTGTAGACATTCTTGGTATGCATCATCATCGTGAAAACCTCTTTAAAAAAATGTGGCGTGTGGGGATCCTTTTCTGTATCACTGTAAGCATGGTGCATGCGATGTAAAATGGCATATGCACGGGCGTTTAAATAAGAACTCCCTTGGGTTACCCATGTGAAAATGTAAAAGTACTTCTCCCAAAAAGGAGTCATCGTAAACATTTTATGTGCCGAATACCGATGTAGGTAGAAAGTCTGCCCAAACAAAGAAAGATACCAATGTAGAATCAAAAAAATCAATACCGCCATTTAAAAAATATTTAGGCTTGAAGGTAACCTACCTAGGTAATACCTTATCATATTGTTTAAGAAAACGGATAGATTAGACCAAAGTTCAAGCAGGTTTTAAGTAAATGAATGTTTTTATTTTGGGTAAAACTTATTGTTAACTTAATACAGCTGATACCATAAATAGTATAAATTGTAACTACTAAAACACTTTCCTATGGTTTGGCGTAAATTTAATGGCGAGACCCTAACGATACCTATAGAAGCACATTTAAGAAAATGTATAGAGGAAGAGAGTGCAAAGCATAATAAACTAAAGGTCTATATCGGTACCGATAGTCAAGTAAAACAAGCTGTAACTGAATTTGCTACGGTCATTGTTTTCTTAAGAGAAAAAAATGGTGGGTTCATGTTTATTCATAATGAAAAAACAAATCAAAAATTACACATAAAGGAAAGAATGTTACTCGAAGTGTCAAAGAGTGTAGAAATTGCTTATTCTCTTTGTGATTTATTTATTGAACACGATGTGGAAATGGAAGTGCATGCTGATATCAACACCAATAGCCAATTTAAGAGCAATGAAGCCTTGAAAGACGCCATGGGATACATTATGGGGATGGGCTTCGCATTCAAAGCAAAACCAGATTCCTTTGCGAGTAGCTGTTGCGCAGACAAGGCGCTGAATTAATTATTGTAAGACACCTGAAAATCTATCTGTATTTTGTTATCTACTTTTACAAATAACAAACTAGGTCTCTCAACTTTATAGTCTTCTAGTAATACAGGAAGGCTTCCAGAAAATACCCATCTACGATTCTGCTTTTCAAGTTTTACTTTAGTTTCGATCATGCGCTCTACGCCGTGAAATTGCAATTTACCTTTTACAAGAATCCCGTCTGGTGTATACTGCACACTTGAACTGCTAAATAAAATTCTTGGATAAGTTAAGCCATCTAATACTTCCATCATATGACTATCTCTACTAGATAGACCGCTGTTAAAGGTTGCCACATTCACTACAATTGAAATTTGTTCTATTTCATTTTTTTGTTCGTTCCACTTGGTAGCTACTTTTAAATCTTTGCTTACGCCCTCCCAACTATGCAATTTATGTCGCATTGAATAAGTTACTGAAGATGCACTTGTTTCAAATGTTGGATTTTGAAAGAATATAGATACGATGAAAGAAAGTATTACATGTAATAGCATAATCTAAAATTTAATGACCACCATGGCTGCTGCTAAACTAATGAAGCTTGTATAGGCTGCTGCGCGATGATAAGGTTTAAGGGCATAATTGTTTTCAATTTGCGTGCCTAGGATATTGGTTGCGATCATACCAGACATATGTGCAATGGCCAACCACTTATGCAATCGGATAGAAGTTAATTTTTTATCTCTTTTGAAGGTGGATGGCGGTGTAAATAATCCATTGATGGCTGTAAACCCATAAGACAGATTGATGGCGGTGCCTAGTTTTTCGTGTGTTTCCTTTAATTGATAGGAGCCTTTGTACAACTGACTTCCAATAATACCTTGTGCTACCATCCCGCCTAATGTAACAAAACCACCAATTTGATGCAGTTGTAACATTTTTCTCCTAATCCTTAAATCAATTTTTCTTCTTTCTACTAAATCTTGTGTGCTACCATACCTGTTTTTTAAAATCCCTTTTTCACCCCATATCATTTGTTGCGTAAATAGCATTTTTTTGGGGGCAATCAATTGACTATCAATTTTTTCATCCACTAAAAGCGTTTGTAAAAGTGAATCTGTTTGAGCTTGGGCTTTATGTAGACTTCCAATCAAAATGAATAAAAAAAATACTTTGAACAAAGATTTGTATTTCAAATAGTTATGCATAAGAGCGTATTTTTTGATTAAATTCAATCCAAATACCAGAACAAAAGTACCTTATCTATTGTTGTTTATTAAATTTATTATTATGGAAAGAAAAGATTTCATTGAACAAGTTGGCCTTAGTGCTGCTTCAATATTAATTTTTGGTTGTATGCAAGGATGTTCTAAATCAGAAAGCCCTGCTCCTACACCTCCTCCATCTAATAATAACAATCCGCCTAAAGCCATTGATTTCACAATCAATATAACAACAAATCCTTATACCAGCTTAAACACAGCTGGAGGATTCTATGTAGATAAAACAAATAATATCATCATTGCTAGAACGCTTACCGATGAATTTTTAGCAGTGAGTTCTCTTTGCACCCATCAACAAGTGACAATAGATTTTCAAGCAAGTAATAATCGATTTTATTGTTCTGCACATGGTTCTGCCTTCTTTACAACAGGAGCTGTGCTCAACGGCCCAGCTGCTGCCCCTTTGAAACAATATAAAACTACGCGCACTGGAAACAGCCTGAGAATTTTTGAATAAAAATTTTTATACAATTCATAAAAAAAGCATGCTATTTATTCAATAGCATGCTTTTTTTATTCAATCATCTTTATTAAAATATAAACTTCGTACTTAAGAAATTAGAATGATGAGAGGATACAATGTCATTGATAATATGCTTGTTCTCCTCGGTTAATTTTGCTGCCACTAAAGACCTAATCGAAAAAGATCTTAATGCATCTACTACAGACAAAGTGCCTTCTGCACTGTCCTTACGTCCTGTGAATGGAAAACTATCTGGACCTCTTTGACATTGGCAATTGATATTTACCCTGCTCACTTGGTTCACCAATGGGTCAATTAAACTTGCTAGTTCAGATTGATTTTTTGAGAACAAACTAACCTGCTGACCATGTGTTGACTCAATGATATATTGGATAGGCTCTTCAATGTCCTCAAATGGAATAACTGGTATAATTGGACCAAATTGTTCTTCGGTATAGATCTTCATTTTATGATTCACTGGAAACAAGATAGCTGGATAGAAAAATGTTTCTTTAATGGTACCGCCATTTTCATTCATCACAGCTGCTCCATGTAATTTCGCATCCTCTATTAAATCATTTAAATAAGCTGGCTTACCTGGCTCTGGTAGCGGCGTCAAAGTCACGCCTTTTTCCCAAGGCAACCCAAATTGTAATTTTGCCACCTGCTCTTTTAATAATTCAATGAATTCTTTAGCAATAGATTGATGCACAAAAATGGTTTTAAGTGCTGTACATCTTTGGCCATTGAATGATAGTGATCCTAAAACAGTTTCTTGAACAGCCAATTTAATATCCGCATCCTTTGTGATAATGGCTGCGTTCTTAGCATCTAAACCTAAAATGGCTCTCAATCTATTTACTTTTGGATGTAATTTTTTTAATTGATTGGCTACTTTACTTGATCCAATAAGCGTCAATACATTGATCTTGCCAGACTCCATCAATGCAGGGATGATCACATTACCTCTTCCATAAATCGTATTCACAACGCCCTTAGGGAAACAAGATTTAAATGCTTCTAACATCGGGTAATGCAATAAGGTTCCGTGCTTTGGTGCCTTAAACAATAAGGTATTGCCCATGATGATTGCAGGGATCAAAGTAGTGAAAGTCTCATTTAATGGATAATTGAATGGACCCATACACAGAACAACCCCTAACGGTGATCTTCTGATTTGCGCAACAATACCTTGTTCGATGGTGAACCTTGAGGAGTCTCTATCGATATCTTTTAGTGCTTCGATGGTAGCATAAATATATTCCACTGTTCTGTCAAACTCCTTTTCAGAGTCTGCATAGGTTTTTCCAATCTCCCACATAATCAATTTCACTACAATCTCTTTTTGCGCTAGCATTTTTACAACAAACTGTTCAACGCAATTAATTCTTTGTGCAACTGACATGGTTGGCCACTCACCTCTACCATCATTATAAGCTTTGCATGCTGCATCTAATGCGATCTTCGCCTCCTTCTCTGTACATACAGGATAGGATCCTATCTTAATGCGCTGTACACCATCTGGGGTGTGCATACAAATGGGTGAAAAGACCTCATGGGTTGGACCATCCCAAGTAACTAACTCACCGTCAGATAGATAGGTCCTTTGATCGATCAATGCTGGTAATGCAAAAGCCTCAGGAATGGCCTGCTTTTCTATAATTAAGTGGTCCAATTGTTCTTGAAATGTCATGTTGATGCGTTTAATAATGAATATAACAAAAAATCAAGCTTATTGTTGAATGAATATAAAGCCTGCCAATAGACGCTATTTATCTCTTTTATGGTGGATATACCTGAATCTGTATAAGAAGAAAGATGCGATTGCAAATAAAAAGCCAATTAAAATAATGATATAGTTCATAGGCTTTTCAATCGTTAAAGACATTCTTAGTAAAATAGTTGTGATAATAAAACTTGCGTTTCTAAAAATGATGAAAAAAGAAGAATGGAAAGTAAACGAAATAATAAGCAATAATACATCCACAAATATCATGATGGAAAAAAAGTCTTCGTAAAAAACTGTATTAGGATTAGGATAATTATCATTTATTCTTAAAGCCTCCATCATATCTATTGACCAGCTCAACAAACTTGTAACACTTAAAATTAAAAGCACTACTATCATACATAAAGAAACCACTTTCTTAATATTGATGAATTGATTTAACTCTCTTATGACCTCCTTGTTATTACTACTATTATAAATTTTATAATACACAATCGTCAGTCCTAACATAAAAATGGAAGCCACTAAATCATAAATTAGACTTAAGAATGCCGGGTTTTGAAAATGAATAGCTTCGCTTGTATTAAAATCAGCGATGTCATGAAAAAAGCTTCTCAATGTAATGAGTGTAATAACCTCAAATTGCTTACCAATAAACTCTGATATAGAATTGGGGATAATAATGATCAACAGAAAAACTTCGTAAAAAAGTATAAAACTAAATGGGGTATAGATGGCCTTTAAATAACTATGCTGAAAATTTTGAAAGTAACTAAAATTATTACCTAAATAAATGATCGCTAAATGGAGTACAAATGAAAAAACTGCTGCTCTTAAAAGAAGCAATTCAATTTTTCTCACAACTTTAGGATTAAAGTAGGAGTCAAAGCTGTTACTTGCTATTTGTAAAAACTTGTTCATAGTTGCTTGTTAATTGTACTGAATGTTTAAACAATACTACCAATTCCATACTTTGTACTTTTAATGAATTGATTACGTAATTAAATATACAAACAATTAATTGATGGATATGTTTAAAAATTGATTGAATAATATATTTTGTAAGTAGGTTATTGATACTCAAGGAACTAACTAAATGTGATCATTAATTAACAGTATGCACTAAACAATTGAGAAAATTCAATGTTATACTTTAAAATCAATAACATGAAAATCAAAAACTTATTACTAGCAACTTTTGCAATTGTTGCTAGCACAATCACAGTAAACGCTCAAAAAACATTAGTTGACGTTGCTGTAGGATCAAAAGACCACACAACTTTAGTAGCTGCTGTTAAAGCTGCTGACCTAGTTGCTACTTTACAAAGTGCAGGACCTTTTACAGTTTTCGCACCAGTGAATGCTGCATTTGGTAAACTTCCAGCTGGTACTGTAGAGTACTTACTTAAGCCAGAAAATAAAGCAACTTTAGCTAAAGTTTTAACTTACCACGTTGTAGCAGGTAGTTTTAATGCAGCAGCTGTTGTTAAGGCAATCAAAGATGGTGGTGGTTCAGTAACTTTAAAAACTGTTAGTGGCGGTAACTTAGTTGCTTCTATTAAAGAAGGTAAAGTAATTTTAACTGACGAAAAAGGTGGCGTTGCTACAGTAATTGCTACTGACTTAGCTGCAAGCAATGGCTTGATCCATGTATTGGATGCAGTTGTTTTACCTAAATAATTTCAACAACTAATAGCTTGCATTAATATTGATTGATGCGAAGAATTTATAGCTGAACTAAAAAAGGGTTTACGATCTTAAGTCGTAAACCCTTTTTGTTTTATAGCATTTCTAAATTTACAATCTAGACTTTATTTAATCACACCCAATTCCTTGCCTACTTCTATGAATGCCTGAATGGCTTGATCCAAATGTGCTTTTGTATGTGCAGCAGATATTTGTACACGAATTCTTGCTTGGCCCTTCGCAACAACTGGATAGTAAAATCCTATTACATAAATACCTTTTTCTAATAATTTTTCGGCCATTTTTTGTGATACGACTGCGTCATACAACATGATTGGTATGATTGGATGTGTGCCAGGTTTTATATCAAAACCCGCAGCAGTAATTTTTTCTCTAAAATAAGTGGTGTTCGCTTCTAATGTATCTCGAAGTGCTGTGGTTTGTGATAATAAATCAAAAACAGCAATAGATGCACCTGTAATTGAAGGCGCTAAAGTATTTGAAAATAAATAAGGTCTTGAACGTTGTCTTAATAAATCAATGATTTCTTTTTTACCAGATGTAAATCCACCAGACGCGCCACCCAAAGCTTTCCCTAAAGTGCCTGTGATAATATCTACTTTGCCCATCACCCCTTTTAATTCATGCACCCCTCTTCCTGTTTTTCCTAAAAATCCAGTTGAATGACATTCATCTGTCATTACAAGTGCTTCATATTTTTCGGCCAATTCAACAATCTTATCTAGTTGTGCAATAGTACCATCCATAGAGAATGCGCCATCTGTTACAATAATTTTTTGTACCGCCCCTGCTGCAATGGCTTCTTTTAATTTTGCCTCCAAGTCCTCCATTGAATTGTGCTCATATCGATACCTCATAGACTTGGTAAGCCTTACACCATCAATGATAGACGCATGGTTTAAGGCGTCCGAAATAATCGCATCCTTTTCGCCAAACAAAGGTTCAAACACGCCACCATTTGCATCAAACGCAGCGGCATATAATATGGTATCTTCTGTGCCTAAAAAAGTAGAAATTTTTTCTTCCAATGTTTTATGAATATCCTGTGTGCCACAAATAAAACGTACAGAGGACAATCCAAATCCATGGCTGTCAATTGCTGCCTTTGCCGCTTCAATCACTTTTGGATGTGAGGATAATCCTAAATAATTATTTGCACAAAAATTCAATACATGCTGGCCTCCTTGTATGGTAATTTCTGCAGCTTGAGCAGATGTAATGATTCTTTCTTTTTTATATAAGCCAGCTTCTTTTATGGATTCTATTTCCTTTGCTAAATACGGTTGAAATTGATTGTACATATAATTTATTTATCCTGGTTGTAATTAAAAAATGCTGGCAAGTGTTCTACAATGGTTGCTGTCATTGCTTTTAAATCAAATTGAGGTTGCCATTGCCAATCTCTTTTTGCATCACTATCGTCTATACTATTGGGCCAACTGTCTGCAATTTGTTGTCTAAAATCTGGCTGATACTCGATCTCAAAATTTGGAAAAAATGCCAATAAACTTTGATGTATTTCCTTGGGTGAAAAACTCATACCCGCAAGATTATAACTTGTACGATTTTTTATACTTTCTTTTGGTGCTTCCATTAATTGTAATGTTGCTTGAATAGCATCATCCATATACATCATTGGTAAATAACTGTCTTCACTTAAGAAGCAAGTAAACTTTTGACCATTCACAGCTTTATGATAAATATCGACTGCATAGTCTGTTGTTCCGCCACCTGCTAAAGACTTGTAGCCAATTAAACCAGGATACCTTAAACTCCTAACGTCTACACCATATTTATTAAAATAATATTCACACCAATGTTCGCCTGCTAATTTCGAAATACCATACACCGTATTGGGATCCTTAAATGCTTTTTGTGGTGTTTGATCTTTATCTGAATTTGGACCAAAAACTGCAATTGAACTTGGCCAAAAAACTTTTTCAATTGTATAATCTCTTGCAACCTCTAAAACATTTAATAAGCCTCCCATATTCAAGTCCCATGCTTGTACTGGATTTTTTTCACCTAGAGCAGATAGTATTGCAGCCAAATGATAGATTTGGGATACTCCTTCGTTTTTGACAATGGAAGCCAAGCTGTCTTTATCCATTACATTCAAAGTCTGAAAAGTACAATAGTCAAACTTACTGCTTGCTGAGGCCTGAAAATCTGTTGCTATGACGCTATCTTTTCCGTACTTATCTGCTAATGCTTTTGTGAGTTCTGTCCCCAACTGTCCCCCTGCACCTATCACTAAAATCTTACCCATTAAACTAATGTTTGTTTGTAACTGTAAAATTAGTTGATTCCCCTAAAACATCAAATTTAATATGATTAAAACTTAAAAATAAGCCTTGCTCTTGGTTAGTTAAACAAGCTGACTAACTTATCTGAAATTCGATGACTGATATTAGTAGAAATGGTAAACTCAAAAGTTTGAGGCCTCAAACTTGACATGGTCATATTTGATTGATATATATCATAACTCAATCCGAATTTGTATTTATTATACATTAATCCCACATATGGAATAGTGGCGTCTTTTGTTCTATAAAAGCATCCGATGTAAAAACGATCAAAATTTTCTTCTTTTGTATTAATGGGAAAACTAAATACAGCCCCTGCATAGATAAATTCGCTTTCAAACCTATTTTGATAATCTGCATGAAAAGCAATTGTATTATTTTCCCATATTATTTTTTCAAAATTAATTTGTGCTAAAGTTTGATAGGATTCTTCAAATTTTCCAAGTGCTTGTTCCGTCGAGCTTCGATTGATGTAAAACAAGCTACCTCCAAATTGAAAAAATGTTTGTTCATTTGATAAGGTATATAATAACCCTACATTAGAGGAGTATTTACTTGGAATAGCATTAATTACTTCTAAACTGGTTGCATTGAATAATCTTCCAGAATTATACTGATCTCCGAAAGTAAGTTTTGAAGCATCTATGGTTCTTGTAATTAATGTAGAACTTATGCCTAATGCAATGCTGCTTGTTTTTGCTTCATTTAAAAAAAGTCGATTAGCTAAACTTATTGAAACTGCATTGGTTTGTAAAACACCATCTAAAACTTGCTCCGAAACTGCTTGTACACCCAACCCGAAAAGATTATTTTTATCATAACTATTTTTTCTTAGTAATGCAACGTCTGCAGCAATTCCAATTGTTCTAAATGCACTTCCTACGCCTTCATATTGAGTTCTAAATAGTGTTTGTATTTTATTATTTATTCCAAAGCCAGAGGTGGCAGGATTAAAGAAGTTGTTTAAATTAAAGTTCTGAGATGAATAAGGCGTTTGCGCAGAAGTATCTTGCGCGAAAGACAAAAGAAAAGTTACTAATATGAATTGTATGAGTTTATGCATTTACCTTAATAAAAGAAAAGATCCTGTTTTTGTAATGTGTTCGTTTTTATAAGTAACATAATCAATTAAATAAGTATAGGCATCCATTTCCTGATCTAGGCCATTGAATTTCCCATCCCAACTATCGGTTATTCTATTTGTTTGGAATACAATTTTACCAAATCGATTAAATATTCTAAAAAAGTTAAAAGTTTTGAGTCCTGCACCATATTCAATTTTTAAGAGATCGTTGAGATTGTCTCTATTTGGCGTAAATGCTTTAGGAATAGAAACTACAATAGCAGTTGAAACATCTATATAATATATATCATTGATAAAACATTCAGTTACTGGATCTACTCTTTTTAAAGTATATTCAATTGATCTATTCGCTCTGAACATTGGATTTGGAATAAATGCATTTGAGAGATTAAATGAAGGTATCCAGTTATAACGAGTATAACCAGAATCTATTTTTTTAGGAGATAATAAAGTATCCTGGTCTGCAAGAATAAAAAGTGTGAATTTAGATGGTGGTAATGGTGCTACAACTTTGACTGAATCACCGTTTAATTGATATTCATATTTTGGACAATAATCATTCTTTACTGATAATTTTATTTGGTAGCTACCAATTTTATCATAACTATGGGAAACAGGTTGTGCTTGGTTAAATGTTTTACCGTCTCCAAAGTCCCAAGTTAAATAGACATTTTGTTGATCTTTTGCATTGGTATTAATAGCTAGATTGCCCTTTATACAACTATAAGGATTATAACTTAAAGTATACCTTGGTATATTTAATTCCTTAATCAATATACTTTCGGACTTTACTGAATTACAAAAACCATCATTCACAATAAGTGTATAGTTGCCATTTTGTGCAGTTGAAAATGTATCTATGGTATTGGTTGGATATTTGGTGATGCCATTCAATAGCCATGTAAAGGTGTTTCCTCCAGTACCTAATAAAGTAATTGGATCACCATTACAAATTACCGTATCCTTTGCTTTCAAAATCGCAATTGGAATATCACGAACATTCATATTTTGAATATTATTATAGAGATATTCGCATTTTTTAGGATCTACTAGTTTTAAAGAGATGTTGATATTATCTGGTAACAGACCGTTTAAGATATTTGCTGAAAAATTTGCTGCAGTGGTTTTATCAACGGACCAGACTTCATTAAATGGTTTTAGTCCGCCAGTGATTTCTGTATTAAAATGGAGCGTGTCTTGTTTACATACATAATTTTTTGTGAGCAACATGCCCACATTGCTTGGTGGAGGTACAATTGAAATTTTTTGAACCGTATCATCTAAACAAGTACTCCCAGTGTATGCCACTAATTTTATACTAAAATTTGTTTTATCTGGAAAACTATATTTTGTATAACTATGTTTATAGCTTTTCCCTTTTGTAGGATTTTCATCTACTGTTGTGTCTAAAATGTCTCTGTCATAATCCCAATAAATAATTAGTTTGCCTACATCTCCAATATCCGCATCAGAATTGTTGACAATAATGACTTCTTTATTACTACATAAAGCAGTATCATTTTGAACTAAAAATGTGGATCTAGGAACAGTTCCATTTACTGTGAATACGCTAGTATTTGAGCTTGTACATCCTGCTATACTTTGTACCTCAAGTGATACATTGTAATTACCTGGAGTTAAATAACGATGCTTTGGATTAGCAATAATATCCGTATTGGGATATAATGTATTATCATTATCGCCAAAATCCCATTTATAACTAAAGCCAGTAGAATTATCGGCAATTTTAGTGGAATCAATAAACTGTGCATAGGGATCATCTAAACAAATTTCTGGCATAATAAAACCAACAACAGGATTAGGATGACTGGTAATTTCTTTCTCAAGTGCATTTAGGCAACCATTTTTGGTGATGGTTGATAGTTTAACTGTAAACTTTTTTGCATCCACATAGCTATGCTTAACAACCGCATTTGAAAGAAGGGTATCAATAGCAGTGTTATCGCCAAAATCCCAAACCCATTTATCAATAATAGTAATGCCTTTAGCGGTAGAAGCATCTGTAAATGAAATTTCTTTATTTTGACATGTAATATCAGAAAAATTAAATTTAACTATTGGCAAATCATCTAAAAGAATCGTTTCAATTACAGTGTCACTGATGCAACCAATTTCTGTAATTAAAAAATATCGTACATTATACTTACCAGCTGTATCATATTTAAATTTAAAACTAGCAGTTGTATCTTTAAAAATATTATTACCAATATCCCATTTGTAATTGGTTATCTTTTTATCATTCGCATTCAAAATACTAGCATCTGCAAAACTTACAGAATCAGAAACACAATTACTTGTAATGATTTTATTGAGTGCTTTGGGTGGTTCTAGCACTTCTAAATCAAAACTAATTTCTTGCTCACCACTACATCCTTCAGTACCTAATGGATTATTAACTATTACCTCGATTGTGTAAGTACCTGCATCTTGATAAATCAATTCTGTATTTAACTTAAAGGTGTAGATCTCCTTACCACTTACAATTGTTGTATCAGTCGCTTTGGGAGCATCATCGACTATCTGTGGGAAGGAGGGTATTTTCCATTTTAGCAGATTGGGTATATATGGCAGGGTGATGGATGCAATAAAGGGAGCGCCTTTACAAGTGACTGCATTGGCATCCACGGATGTAAACTTATTAGTGATGAGTAATTTTTGAAATAAATCTTTCACATTGGTTCCTGCACTATAGCTATAGGATTCAACACTTCCAAAGCCATAACAAAACGCATTGAATCCACTATCAGAAGTCAATCTGATACTTAAAAATGGCGTATTGCCAATAGTAAATTTTTCTTGTAAATAGGAGTAGTTGGTATTGGCTATTTTTACAAACGTACTGGTTGGTTTCTGTCCATTTATTTTAAAACTCGGAATACCCTCATTTCTTATTACCACATTGATATTTTGGTCAGTGATGTTAAATTTTGGTGTTAAAAAAACAGTGACATCATTGATATTTTGTTCTACCGGATTTAAAATCACCATGTCAGGATCACCCACACCATCATCGGCAGCATCTGTGAGCGTATATTGTGCAACCGCAATAGGTTTATTAGAATTGATGGCAAACGCAGCTTGATTGGTATAACTTACTTCTTTAAATTGATTGGCAGTTAACGGGACAGCTTGTCCATTGATAACTACGTTAGTACCATCCTCTTTAGCCAACACCCTTATGATGAATCTATTTTTTCCACGATAAGGTGTGATAAAATAATTTAAGCCCCAAGAGTTAACAGGATAACACTGCTGGTACAATGGATCAAGCGAATTTGGTGCGCCAATAGAAAGACTACTACTTCCACTAAAAATAGCAATTTTTTTACATACTCTTCCGTCTACCGAAACGGATTCAATCGATGTACCCGTTAAGTCAAGTGGATCCTGGAAGGAATAAATAGTTCCTGCCTTAGGCAGCTCCACATCGTAAGGTAAACCAGAAATTTGTCCACTTTTTCTTAATTGAATTCGAATCACAGTATTATCCTCTACCGCGACTACACTAAATTGAGACCTATTAGACTCATTAGCTACTGGTTGTGCAGTTGGCTGGGTTTGTGTGTATGAAATAACTTGATACTTTTTTTCTAGTACAGATGTTGGTAGAATAATTGAAGCTGCAGAACGCGCACTAGCATACATATGCGCGTACACCACAACCCCAGGCTTACCTTCGGTCACAATGACTTTAATGCCTTTATTTAAAACAACATTTTTAATTTTTAGCGGATCGTCTGTAGCAGACTCAGCGCCACTTACATACGTTGTTGCTCTTGGTAAAATAAATTCCTGAGGTGTAAAGGCGATGATATTAAATGGGGTTGAATCTCCATTAATCACGATATGCCCACTTGTATTTTTATCCGAACTAATGTATAAAGATAATTCAGCTAAATTAGGAGCATTATTTGTACCTGATGGTTGATGAGGCGGGAAAACAACCCAAAATTCTTTACCCTTATTCGAAAAATCTTGCGCACTAGCAATACCTGCGCTAAATACACAAACAAAAAGGGTAAATATTAAACAACGAATAATTGACATATTGATAGAGGCATAGCACAAAAAGCGCTTTTGAAAATAATCAATTTATGCGCCAAAATGATACTTTTTGATGAGATATTAGACAATAAAATAGAATACGAGTTTAATTGCCAAAGGATAATCTATTTATAAGCCAAATGAATCAATTAGATAAAAATTAAATTATATATATAAAAAATGCCAAGCTATAGCATAAAAAGCCCGTCAATGACGGGCTTTTTATTCAAAATGCATTCGTAAGCAATGCTACTAACGATGCACTATTTTTGATTCATTAAATCCAACAATGGTTTTGTGTCATATATATCCCACTCTTCCACAATTTTACCATCTTTCATTCCATTCACCACATTTACAATTAATTTTACTTGCTTATCTCCTTTGATATAAGTCGTATGATGAAATGACATCACATAATTGGTAACGCCATTTGGTGAAGCTACTTTATTCACTATTTCCCAAATTGGGTCTACTTTCTCCACTTTAACAGTGATTCCGTTTGATTTGAATAAATTAAATAAACCTAGATTCTGAACCAAAGTCATATCAATCATATTGTCATGGAATATAGCTGAATCTGCATACAATGATCTGTAAGTTGCCGAATCCATGGATTCAAAAGCTACTGCCATCTTTTTTACCAAATCAATATTCGCTGAACTGTCAAGATTATAACTATTTAAATCTGCAGGAGCCGCAAATGTACTTGCTGTTTCTGTTTTTGGAGAACATGCAATGATGGTGCTTACCACAAGACATGCTAAAATGAATTTTTTCATAGGAATTTAATTTTTGATTGAAGCATCAATGTAATGTTAAGTGAAGGAGATGGCATCAGATTATGTCTAACATTTGTTCCTTTTTAATAATTTGGAACATTTTTAACAATTCATTTCCACTTCACAATGAAGTAAGTTCCTAAATTCATGACCTAAACGCTTAAACCAAAAAACATTAAAATGAAAAAAACAACGATTGTAGGATTTGCAATGGCTGCTATTTTAGCTAGTTGCGCTCAACCAGAAGCCCCAACATCTCAGGCTGGTGTGTATTCTTTAGACAGGGTGGTTTGGAATGATGGTACAAAAGACAATGAAGCTTTAGCGACCGATGGCAATACCCAATTTAAAATTTACACGGCTGACTCCTATTTTTATATTGCAGAAGGCAAGGATAGTGCGATTTCATTTGGTGTTGGATCTTACACTCAGACAGACGCGAACAATATAGAAGAAGTAAACATATTCAATACAGGATCATTAGATACAGCAAGTACTGCTAAATTAGCCATCACAAAGAACGAGAAAGGTTACAACCAGAAGATTTCTGAAATCATGGTTCGTGGCGCTAAATGGAGTGGTTCTGAAGATTATACTAAGTTAGAAGGTACTGGCACATCTGATTTAGATGGCTTATGGCATCAAACAAAAAGTATCAATGTGACTGGTCAAGATTCAGTTGTTAATACATATAATGAATATAAAGTATACCAAGCTGGTCATTTCATGTGGGCTGCAAGAGCAGTAACTGATACGACTACTAATGTTATGGCTAACCACATTGGTAAGGGTAGCTTTACTTTAAGCAACGGTTTATTAATCGAAGATTTAACTTTTTCTAGCAATAGAACTTGGGTAGGTAAATTCAATATCCCTGTGACTTTCAACGGTCCAGACGAGTTCACTCAAACCATTTCTGATACGGTAAATAAAGTAACTAGTATTAAGACTTACAAGCGTGTAAGCAAGTAAATTATAAGTTTTAAGTTTGGTTCTATAAAAAGGCCTGGGCAAATTGCCTGGGCCTTTTTTGGCCTAAATGGGATAGGATGCTGTTCCTTTTTAGTAATTTGGAACATTTTTACTTATCTTGACATCATACTCAACTAGTAATCATCCATTTATGGCTATACTATTTCCTTTATTTGGGATTTTTACTTCATTCATTCTTTTATACTATTTAAGTTCTTTAAATAGATCGAATATATTCTTAGCACTTTTTTTCTTGTGTTGTAACCTAGTGGTGATGGTCTATTATGGACTTCATTTTTCAAAGGACCTCTTTTGGGAAGGCATCAGCTTTGTGCATTGGCTACCCTTATCCTATTTACTAGGCCCTCTATTGTTTTTCTATGTAAAGACGACCTTGTCAGACAATAATAAGCTTGAGAAATGGGATTGGTTGCATTTACTGCCTGCCGCTTTTATTGTCATCAATTGCCTGCCATTCACCACCCTCCCTTTTGATCAAAAGGCAAACATTGCTCATGAAATTGTCAATGTGACTGAAAATTATACACTCGATTTTAATTTTGTGTCATTTGAATTTATCCTTTATTCAAGATCAATTCATCTTTTATCTTATGCTGTTTTTTCTATTGGCTATTTTTATTTGCATAGTAAAAGACTATTAAAAGAAAATAGCAGGCTTTCATCCAACCATTCAATTTTAAGCAGGTGGTTTTATTTACTATGTTCGATGCAAATAATTATTGCAATCAATAGCATAGGCCATATGAGTACATTATACGGTGTACAATTTAATGTGCTTGGAATCCCATCCACTACTTTATTTAGCGAGAAATATTATTTTGAAATTTGTGGCGGCGGATTTTTCTTACAAAACATTTTCTTATTCTTATTTCCTAAGATCCTTTATGGTAATGTGTCTTATACCATCGAAGAAGGAAAAAATAATATCATCGAGGAGCTTAAATTAAATTTGCCTAAGAAGCAAAAGGAAGCTGCTACCATTCAGGATATAGAGCAGATTATTCAAAGCTACTTATTGAACTCGCCCTTTGTTCAAAAAGAATTTTCACTTTCTCAAATGTCTTTTGACTTGAAAATACCAGAAAGATTTTTATCAAATTACTTTAATAAAACGCTTGTGATTTCATTTAGCGAATGGAGAAAAAATTTGAGAATCGATTATGTATGTAGCTTAATCCAAGCGGGCGAATCAAAGAATCTAACGATCGAAGCCATTGCAACCAATGCGGGATTTGCGTCCAGGTCTAAATTCATTGACGCTTTTAAAGAGCGAAAGGGAGTGACCCCTTCCGCTTTTATAAAATCGATGAGCTCCAAAGAAGCTTAACGAGGCATGATGCCTAATTGTTGTAAGAATTCTAACATGTCCATAAAATCACGCTCTTCTGTGATTTTACCATTTACGATAGTCGCAATAGTGCAGCCAACCACATCCACATCCTTATTGGTTGCAGGAATACCAAAGAAAGTACCGGTATGCTTGCCCTTAAAGTTCCAGTATTTTACGACTTTATTGCCTTGTGCAAGAGATTCTCTTACGGTAAATTGTCTGTTACTAAATCCTGTTACATAATTTGCATAGTAAGCGATTGCATTCGCCTTGCCAGTTACAGCAGGTGTCGTGTGTAAAATCACATTATCAGCAAAAGCAGTATCTAATACATTCACTCTACCTTCATTGACTACCACATCCCAAACTTGACCGTAAAACTTTATGTTCTTTGAAGCTTGGTCCATTTTTTGCGCTTGAACTGCAAAAGAACTAAATAATACTAAGGTCAACATAAAAGCCATTGAGATCAATTTTTTCATAATTATAATTTTTAATTGCCTTAAAATTAGGTCGCAAGGGTAGTCATGCAAAAATATGGTTGTATTAATATGTTCCCAATTACGGAAATGGAACGAAAAAATGGATATTTTTATCAAAACCAAGGATCGGAATCAATTAATTCATCTATGAAAAAAATAATACCAATCGTATCTATTTTGTTGATGGTTGTGCTGCATGTGGCAGGCCAAACAAACAATTCCTCAAATTTAAACAATGGCTTTAAAGTCATTCCTTTAGGCGTGAAGGGTGGATTAGACGAGTCAAACCTTTCTGCATACCTAGTGGCAGCAAATGGCAGTGACCAATATATTTGTTTAGATGCTGGCACTATTTATAAAGGG
>CALPJR020000001.1 GCA_943323935.2 Bifidobacterium breve | reverse complement strand
TCAAATTACGACTTGCTTCTTTTTGCTCGTTGTATACTGGCCAAAATTTTTCTGCTTCTGCAGGAGTTAGGTCCAATTTTTTTGTGATGAATTGAATTCTAAAAGATTCTAGTCTTTCTCTTTGTTGTTTTGTCATTGGTCTTGGAGGCATTTCCATGCCTTGTCTATTACGCATAGGTGGTCTGTTTTGACCTTTCATTGGTTGCTCTTGAGCTTGAACAATAAAAACAGATACAATAAAACTAAAGAGACATAATATTTTTTTCATAAAAAGATAATTTAAAATTTAGATACTATTTTGATTCAAAAGTTTAATACAACTTTAAATTGTTTTGAATTTAAAATTTTAATAGAAGTGATTTAATTATTGTTTAGATAAGAGGGCAGCTTCGGTTTCTATTGCGGTATTCCATTCAACTTCTGCTACAAACTCATTATGAATGACATAAGCTTCGATCAATTCATCGGGTAAAGTTTCAATTTCAATCAATTCTACTTTCGCTATAGCAGTAGTATTTTTTTCTGCATTATTGAAAAATAAAAATCCAGTTGCAATGGCAAAAATTAAACTTGCGGCAACTAGGTATTGTTGATGCTCTAAAAAAAGTGCCACAATCGGCGGCCTTTTTGGGGCTTGCTCTTGTGCTTTAATTTTTTGCATTAAACCCAATTCAAATTGTTCAAAATACCCAGCTGGAACCTGCTTGGTTTTTGACTCAAAGCTTTTTAGGGCTTCTACTAGTTCTTTTGAAATTGATTCGTTTTCCATATCGGTATTTAGATGCATTATTTAGTCAAAGGTTTAAGATGCTTGGAGTAATGTGGTCATTTTTTTGACAGCTTGGTGGTAATTAGCCTTAGCGCCCCCTACTGTGGTGCCTGTAATAGAGGCGATTTTTTCGTAGTCGAAATCCTCGTAATACCTTAACATAAACACAAAACGTTGTTTTTCAGGCAATTCTGCAATCGCACGTTCTAATTTAATTTGGATAGCAGTCTCTTTTGGTGCATCATGGTCTGAGCTATGCCTTAAACTTGGATCTAGGGTTCTTAGAGTATGCTGCGCTGTCAAACGTCTTTTTTGGGCAATAAAGTTGAGGGTTTCGTTATAAGCTACCCTAAAAAGCCAAGTGCTAAAAGCGCTTTCTTGTTTAAATCCATCCAACTTGTTCCATACTTTGATCCAAACCGCTTGTGCAATATCGTCTGCATCTGCATGCTCGAGCACCATTTTCTTAATTTGAAAAAATACGTTCTCTTGGTGTCTTTTTAGTAATTGGGTAAAGGCGGCTTCCTTCTGATCGCCATCTTGAAATTGTGATATGAGTACTTGATCTGTCATGCTAGTTCAAGTTAGACCAAAATGAGGTTAAAAAGTTTAATCCTCACTTTTACATTACATCTTAATGATGGTCTTGACGTACTGATGTACTCCATTTTGAATTCTAATATAATAGACGCCTGGTTTTAAATCACTACCAACTAATGTGACACTATTCATGCCAGCATAACTATAAGTTGCATCTACTAATAATTTTATGACCGTACCAGAGGCATCAAGAACTTGTACTAAAGTATGCCCACCTTCTGTTTTAAATTCTATTCTTGATTGTTGTGCAAATGGATTTGGATAAGCTACAATCATTGGATTTTTTTCAAAAACAGGATTCTTCATTTCAATTGAACAAGCACTTGCGTTGATTAAGTTTAAAGTAGGAAACTGCTTGAGCATGATTTCTTGATTGTCTGCTTCTTTAATACAGAACCAATATTTTAAGATGGAATTATAAATGGTTCTAAAATCATATTGATAAGGCACATTATCTCCAACATTGACATTAGTTGGTATAGTTGGATTTTCTCCAAAAACACCACCTCTCACATTTTTTCCAAATAAGAATAGTGGCGCAGCTGCACCATGATCTGTTCCGCCACTTGCATTTGACTTAATTCTTCTTCCAAATTCCGAATAAGTCATGCCAATCACTCTATCTTCTATCTCTTGATTTTTGATATCACTCTGAAAAGCCCCAATGGCTTCAGAGACAGCACCTAATAAATTCGCATGCGTACCAGTAGCCGTATCTGTAGCCACAGCTTGACCTGCATGCGTATCAAACCCACCGTAATTCACTAAATATATTTTTGTTTTCAATCCTCCTTTAATCAATCTTGATACAATTTTTAATTGATTTGCGAGACTAGTGTTGGGATAAGTCACTTGTTGCTTCACTGCGTCAGATGCGGCTTTGATGCGCGTAGCATATTTATTAGTTTGCTTTGAAATCCTTCTGATAAAACTTAATTCATAACCTGCATTGGTATTTGGAACTGGTTGTTCTGATGCATCAAATAAATTATAAAATGCACTTGGATCAGAAATACTCATACCCATATTTACGATGGGTCCCTGACAAGTCAATGATGTAATAGAACCAATTTGAATGGCTAAAGGATCTGTATCTACCTCATTTGGGTAATTGTCTGGAAACCCAGGGTAATTATTATCTAAAAAACGACCAACCCAACCTGTATTTAAATATTGGGTACTATCGGAACCGCTCATCCAAATATCAGTTGCTCTAAAATGAGAAAAATTTGGTTGAGGATAGCCTACCGCTTGTACAACATCAAGTTGACCCTCATTGAATAATTTTTGCATGGCTGTCATGGATGGATGCAATCCTGTTGCATCAAATCCATTTAACCCCAATATCTTTTTTTCTGGTATAGCAATATTCGTCCTTGCATTATAGTATTGTCCGTATTGACTGATTGGGAGTACTGTATTCAATCCGTCATTCCCTCCATTCAATTGAATAATGACAAGTACCCTATCATTGTTTACATTCGCCAATACTTCTGGTTCAACCATACTGTGGTTGTTCAATACATGTATTGGGTTGCCGCTAATGACAGTCGGCGTTAGTACTGCAAGACTATTGCGTAAAAATGTGCTTCTTTTCATTTAACTTAATTGATAGTCTGGCAGGTTCATAATATATTTTACAAGTGCCTTCAATCGATTATTCACTAAATTATAATTGATTGTACTTTGATTATTTTGATAATTATCCCATGCATCTTTCCAATAATAATCCGCTGTTTGTCCACTTAATAAAATTTGCTTTTTTAAATTGTCTTTGATGCTTTGATCTATTTCGGTTGAAATTAAAAGATCAAATAAATCTTGAATTAATTGATTGGGATTGGATGGACTACTCGAAACTGCTTTTGCAAAAGGGATTAAATCAATAATGACCTTGCGTCCATTTCTGGTATAACCTGTTTCAATCATCAAGTCTGTAAATTTATTTCGCCTTGGGAGTGTATCTGCATTGATCCACAATTCACCAAATTCAGGTGATTGATAATAGGCAGGCCAGCCAGCCACATTAGGCGGATCTGCAGGGTTTTGACCGAAGACAGTTAACTGAGCTACCATATTATTGTACTGCAAGTAGGCGTCTGCATAATCTGTAGTTACATTTGGGAAAACTACATTGGTTTTACGCAAAGTCCCAATCACATGGTCAATCGGACTTTTTATTTGACATCCAATATACAGGGGGTCATAAAAATGTGCGCTATTCAATAGGGCAGCCAATACAGGCTTAATTTCAAAATTGTTATTTTTAAAAATTGCAGCCAAAGGCGTGATAATATTTTTTTCTACTGTCTCGTCTATATAATAATAGACAAACCATCTGTAAAGTCTTCTGCAGATATATTTAGCAGTGTCTTCCTTAGCAAAAAGCATGTCAATTAATTCATCTGTTTCTGTTGCACCAGCCTGTCCCGTTTTTCCAGTAATGACTTTATTATTAAAATAACTAGAAAATTGTTTACTGCCTGTGTCATGTCTTGTAGCATCAAAATAACTTGTATAGTTAGCATTGATACGCCATCCAGTTAAAACTCTTGCTGCTGCTTTCACATCTGATTCTGTAAATTGAATCGCATTGTCTTTTCCAACAGTATATAATTCTTGTAATTCTCTACCATAATTTTCGTCCGGCGCAGTGGCTGAATTTAGGTAACCATTTAAGTACCTCAACATACCAGGATCAATGGTCACTGCTTTCACCATTGTTTTATAATTTCCAAGGGCATTTTTTCTTAATGTATCATGGTGTTGATACACGTAGTTCCCAAAAGAAATGATATCGGCTTCGGTGCCAAAATGATTGCCCCAGAACAAGGTCATTTTTTCTCTGATACTTACATCTTGATGAATCATCACGCCAGTAAGCCATTTTTTAAAGCTATTCCTCCTATAACTGTTAATAGTGCCGTCATTGGTTGGTTGGTTGACCCATGTAGTTCCTGGAGCAACAGCTGGATCTATCACGGTGGCAGTATTGTATTCGTTGACCGGAGGACTAGGAATAGGATCTGTTGGATTAAGTAATTCAGTCACCGATGCATTTAAACCCTTGGCTAAAAATTGTTGAATTTCTGCATGCTTTGCACCAAATAGTACTCTATTTAATAAATGAGTGGTCGTTTGCTTAGTCCAAGGGCCTTTATAGGTTTCAAGACCTTGACTGCTAGAAAGAGGGCTTAACGGCATGCAAGTTATTTGTTAGCAATTTAGACATAATTCAAATTCAAAAGTTTAAAACGCTTATTTTTCATTCCGGCTATCATCATTTTTTTCATTTGCATTCAAAATGAAATTATCTTTAAAGCAATTCTAAAAAAATATAATATGAGAATGATTCAATTAATATGTATTGCATTGTTAATCCCTTGTTTAGGTATTAGCCAAATGATTAATAAAGTAATCACCAAGTCAGAAACAGAAAGGATAGAGCGCGTTTTAGCTTCAGACGAAATGGAAGGTCGTAGAACTTTTAGTCCTAGTATTGATAAAGCAGCAGCGTTTATAGCCAAAGAGTTTGAAGCCTCAGGACTAAAGTCTTTAAAAGGGGATAATAATTTTTTACAATCTTTTTCTATCAATAGACCAAAATTCATCAGCTTGTCTGCAAGTTTAGATGGGTCCGTTATTGATAACAAGCAGGTCATTGTTGTGACAATTGAACCAGAAATTAAAATCACAGAAGCAACAGGATATGCGGTGGCTAAAATTGCAGCAGGTGAAAATTTAAATCAGTCAGCAGCAAAAATGATTGGTGCTAATCAAAAAACGATTGTACTAGTAGACGAGTCGCATACACAAAACTTTGGAAGACTAGTTCGTTTTAAAAATAATTTAGCTTCGAATCAAGCAACTGTAATATTTGTATTAACCAATACCATGCCAGCTAAGTATGCGATACAAGCGAGTCACCAAATAGAGTCTATGGCTTTAGCCAATGTCGTAGCGATGATTCCTGGAAAAACTTTACCAAATGAATATGTGATATTCTCGGGTCATTATGATCATATAGGGGTTAATTCAAAAAATATGATTAATGGAGATTCTATCTACAATGGCGCAAACGATGATGCTGCAGGAACCACAGCCATGATGATGTTATCTAAATATTACAAAGCACTTAATAATAATGCGCGAACAATTTTGTTTGCCGCTTTCACAGCAGAAGAAGTAGGAGGATATGGTGCACAATATTTTTCAAAGCAATTGGATCCAGCTAAAGTTGTTGCGATGTTCAATATCGAAATGATTGGTACCGAAAGCAAGTGGGGCAAGAACAGTGCCTATATCACTGGATTTGATAAAACCAATATGGGCGCTATTTTACAAAAAAACCTAGAAGGATCTAGCTTTAAATTTTATCCAGATCCTTATACAGAACAAAATTTATTTTATCGATCAGACAATGCAACACTTGCTAGACTTGGCGTAGCTGCGCATACCATCTCTACGTCTAAAATGGATTCAGAACCAAATTACCACAAAGCATCGGATCAAATAGAAACTTTAGACTTAGACAATATGAATGAAATCATTAAAGCGATTGCTTTAAGTGCTGGTTCTATTATTGCAGGAAAAGATACACCAACAAGAGTAGATATTTCGCAATTAAAATAATTTAAATGAATCCTCTTTTTATAAAAAAGCAATTTGTACTTTTTTTACTTTGTATTTGTGTCACTGCAAGCGCACAAGTGAAAACTTATTTTCCAGCTGCCGATAATTGGGAAAGAAAAACATTATCTAGTTTACGCGTAGATAGTAATTTGATCTATCAAGCGATTCAATATGCATTAACACATGAGACAAAATTTCCAAAAAATTTAATGCTTTCACAAGCAATGCAATTTGGAAAAGAACCTTTTTCAGATCCTATTGGACCAATGGCAAGCCGTGGTCCTGCTTCGGGAATCATTGTTTATAAAGGATATATTATTGCAGAATGGGGTAATCTACATGCGGTGGAGATGGTGAATAGTGTCACTAAAAGTATGTTGTCTACTGTGGTTGGTTTAGCAGTGCAAAAAGGACTCATTCATTCAATTGAAGATAAAGTGTATGCCTATCTTCCTCCAATTGAACTTGTAAACACACCAACAACAGATCAAAATCCGATCACTCAAACATCATTCATCTATCCGTTTGAATCAGAACATAACAGAAAAATAAATTGGAATCATTTATTAAGACAAACAAGTGACTGGGAAGGTGTCTTATGGGGAAAACCAGATTGGGCAGACAGGCCTTCTGATAAACCGGAGGAGTGGACTACAAGAAAACGTTTTGAACCAGGCACAGTTTATAAATACAACGACACGAGAGTCAATGCCTTGGCATTGGCGGCTACCACAGTTTGGAGAAAGCCTTTGCCAGAAGTATTAAGAGAACAAGTGATGCAACCTATTGGCGCATCCAATACATGGGCATGGACAGGTTATAAAAATGCATGGATTGTCTTAGATGGTAAAATGATTCAGTCAGTGAGTGGTGGCGGGCATTTTGGTGGCGGTTTGTTTATCAATGCTTATGACATGGCCCGATTCGGATTGCTCACTTTGAGAAAGGGCAATTGGAATGGCAAACAAATTATCCCAGAGGATTGGATCAATCAATCCATGACGCCAACTGCAGCAAATACTGGCTATGGCTTTATGAATTATTTTTTAAACACGGATAAAAAAATGTATCCATCAGCACCTGCATCCGCCTATGCGCATATTGGTAATGGCACCAATGCGATCTATGTTGACAAGGAAAATGATATCGTTGCAGTCATCAAGTGGATGGACGACAAATCAATCGATGGGTTCTTAAAATTAGTATTGACGGCTTTGCCGAAATAAATGAATTAATTATTCAAAAAAATTAAATATGAAAAAATCAATCCTATATATTGTTTGTATGCTGTTTACAACGCAAACTACTTTAATTGCACAAACCACAAATGCAACTGGATCTACTGAGTCCGAAAAGGAAGTCAAACAAGTGATTCAAAACATGTTTTACGCCATGCAACAAGCGGACACTACATTGTTAAAAACTTGTTTTTCTGATAAAGTTATTTTTCAAACCATTTTAAATAAACCAGAAGGCGCTGTGATTAAAACGGAGTCTATCAATGATTTTATTCAAAGTATTGGCAAGCAAACGCCAAATGTATTAGATGAAAGAATTGAATTTGGTGCTATACAAACTGACCCTTTAATGGCCACAGTATGGACGCCCTATACCTTTTATTTTAAAGGGCAATATTCCCATAAAGGAATCAACAGTTTTCAGCTAGTTAAATTAAAAGAAGGCTGGAAGATCCAATACTTAATTGATACTAGGTATAAGTAAACAACTATTTTTTGCCGAACGCCTATTGCTTAATCTCCTTCAATTGTTTTTGAAATTGCTGTGGCTGATTGGTCGTGATCCATTCCACGCCTTGTTCTTGCAGGATGGCCAAATCGGATAATTCATTCACGGTCCAACTACCTAGTTTTAATCCTGCTTTTTTAGCAGTTGCACTTAGCAGACTATTATTCTTAAATGAGGTATAATGTAAATTAATACCGTCAAATTGATGCTTTACGACTGCATCAATGGTTAAATCAGATTCTAAGTATAATACGATTGCTTTGGATTGCTGCTCTTTAATCCATGAAAGGATGTCTTTGCTAAAACTGATATAGACAATACGTTTTTCAATTTTTAATTTTTTTGCTAAGGCCAAGGTTTCAAGCGTTGCTAAAGAGTCTTGCACTTTATCTTTAATGGCCGCTTTGATTTCACAAATGAGTAAGGTTTTGTGCTTGTCTTGGGTGCCCTTTAAAAAATATTGTTCTAATGTGGGCAATGACTCGCCATTAGACAATTTGTTTCTATTTAAATACGCGTAGGTATTGGTTTGAATTGTATCTCCAAAATATACTGGATCATGGTTCACAACAAGCACACCATCTAAGGTTCTTCTCACATCAAATTCTGCACCATCACATTTAAGTTCAATTGCTTTTTCTAATGAAGCAATTGAGTTTTCGGGTAAGTTAAATTCCTTCCATGCACCACGATGTGCAATGATTTTAGTTTGTTGTGCGGAGGATGTTTGCATAATGAACAGGAATAAAAAAATGGATATAAATTTCAACATAAAAAGGAGTTTGGAATAATAGTTTAAACATTAAGGTACTAAAATAATATAAGTTAAACAGCATTTACAATGTTTTCATAATTACTTAACTTTGCCCTCCTTAAAACACCTTATGCATACAGGCATCCAAGCATTAAAAACGGCTATTGAACCAAGTAGAGCACAGTTATTACAACATCCTGTCTACCATCAGATACAGACCTTATCCGAATTGCAAAAATTTGCAGAAGTACATGTCTTTGCGGTTTGGGATTTCATGAGTTTATTAAAATCCTTACAACAAAAATTAACCTGTGTACAAACCCCATGGGTGCCAGTAGGATCTGCGAATACAAGGTATTTAATCAATGAAATTGTATTGGGCGAAGAATCCGATGTGGATGCTTTTGATAATCGTATAAGCCATTTTGAATTGTATCAACAAGCGATGCGTCAAATGGGTGCATCTACCAATGCAATAGAAGGTTTGATGCTTGCACTTAAGTCAGGAATTAGTGTAGATGCAGCTATTCAACAATTAAATTGTGCAGATTCCGTAAAAGATTTTTTGAGCTTTACTTTTAAGATTGTCAACCATGCGCCAGCACATGTGCAGGCCGCGGTGTTTACTTTTGGAAGAGAGGATTTAATTCCAGATATGTTTACGCGTCTATTAGAAAAACTAGTAGCAGAAGCACCTGAAAAAGTATCTATTTTTAAATATTATATCGAGCGACATATCGAAGTGGATGGTGGGCATCATAGCCATTTGGCTTTAGAGATGGTTTCTGAGCTTTGTGGAGATGACGCTACAAAGTGGGAGGAGGCTGCAAAAGCTTCTATTGAGGCATTGCAAATACGCGCTAGGCTTTGGGATGGCGTAACTGCATAAACAAGCTGGAGTAAGATTCGCTAAGCAATTTTATATCGCTTCAAATTCACCTTTGTCGGTGTTCTTCCTGACTTTATCTGCTTCAAAGTATTTACCATTCATGGCAATATAAACCCCTGTTGTAAGGACTTGTGCGAATGCGAGTGCACTACCTAAATTGAATAAACCATCTGAGCTACCAAACTTATACGGAATCATTGCACCTGTAAGTACAATCGTTTTATTGGGACAATGTTTTTGTAAATAAAGCGCGGTGATGGTCATGGTATCAGTACCGTGTGTGATCACAATTCTTTCTGCATTAGAAGCATTGCATGCTGAGGCAATGAGTGCACGATCAGCTTCCTCAAAATCTAAACTATCCTTCATCATCAAGGTTGCAATGGACAAATCTAATTTGCTTCTTCCTGAACTTAGCATTTCATGCAAATGGGTTTCTTTAAAAAAAAGACTACCGTTTAACTCATTGTACTCTTTATCAAAAGTGCCACCAGTTACAAAAACTTGTATACTTAAATTCATAAATATTTTATTTTGGGTCCATCCACATTTCCTTTCTGTCTAACCACTTGTTATCAGAAAAAGATTCCTTACTCGCTAAAGTTCGTGTATATTTTGGACTGCGTTCGGTGGAACTTGGTTGATAAGCTACATAACCCATAATGCTTAATGCTTTATTAAAATAAGTTTCACCTGGATTACCTAATGTTTTATAAGGTAGCACATTGTCTTTTAAAATATAATTTGGTGTAAATCCACTTACTGTACCATAATTCGATTCACCAATTGCATTCGTTGTAAGAAAAGTAATTGGCTGTAGTCCATAGTCCCATCTCTTATTAGGATCTGTGATGGTAAAAGAGCCTACATTTTTTCCGTAGGTATTCTCTCCAATTAAAATCACTTCCATAAATGGTTTTAAATTATTAATGACCAATTCACTTGCAGAAGCTGTATTGCCTGCGGTTAAAACAAAGACACGATTGAGTGTACCAAGGTTATTGGCTTCGGATTTGAATAAGGTTTCAAAAGAACTAGCACCATAAGTTTTTTCTAAATATGCAGTATAGGTTGTATTGTATACCTTCTTATTCATCAATTTGCCTACTTTAGCAGCAGCATCTTTTACTGTCAAGTTGGTAATTAAATCAGAAGACACCACATATCCACCACCATTGTATCTAAAGTCTAAAACCAATTCGTTCACGCCTGCAGTTTTAAAACGACTAAAAATGGCTCTTAAGCTATCATCAAAGCTTGTCAAAAACTGACTATAAGCAAGGTAGCCCACTTTTTTACCCGACCATGAAATAATGGTATCTGCTAAAATTGGATTTGTTTGTAATTCTACTTTTGTAACAGTAACAGACCTGCCGTTGGATACAAATGCACCATTTATAAAATCACCAAGACCAAGTTTTAAAGTTTGATTGGCTAAAATGGTGGTATAGTTTGCATTTGTAATCGTTTGATCATCTACCTTTAAAATAATATCACCTCTTTTTAATCCAGCTTTCTCTGCAGGACTTCCTTTTAAAACATATGCAAGCACAAATGCAAGGCTAGTATTTGTATTGTCTGTATAAAATGCATTATTCTTAACGCCCAATACAGTACTTATTCCATTTAATTGATTTTGCAAATTGGTAACACTTTCGTCGATCCATGAAAAACGATCTGTTTTTCCATAATCATTTAAAAGTGTATAAAAATAATCTGTAGGCTTAGCATCTGTTTTGGTATTCGCTAGGCTTGGCATTTTATCATTCCATAAATAGTAATACGCCATCACTTCGTGGATCCATTTATTAGGTGCAGTATTTGGATTGACAACAGTAGTTGGCGGCATTACATCAGGGGCCTTGGTTTCTTTTTTACAAGCAAAGAAAAAAGCAGAAAGAGATAGAATAAATAGTAATTTTTTCATGCGATTAAAATGTTTCAGCATAAATTTAATCAAACTATTGTTAACAGAAAGAAAATAATTTGCATTAACTTGATTGATAAACATAATTGTCTAATTTTGACTGCTTAGACTAGCTATCAAAAGTCAACAAATTCAATACAGGTCTAGTTAAACGAACAAACTATAAAATGAGAAAAATTGCTATTGCATCTATTTTTACATTGCTTTCTTTGGCCATTTTTGGACCAACCAATGCACAAAAAAATTTCTACTCTGAAGAATTGAAACAATGGGATGGCGCTCGAATCGCTGCATTGAAAGATCCAAATGGTTGGTTGAATCTAGAAGGATTGTTTTGGTTAAAAAAAGGGGTCAACAGTTTTGGCTCGTCCTCTGTAAATGATTTGGTATATAACAATGCTGCTTTTCCAAAACATCTAGGAGATTTTATCTATGAAGATGGCAAAGTGTATTGGAAGGATGGCATTGCAGAAAAAATTAGTATTAATAATGGTGATCTAGTGCTTGCGAATGCTGAGACACTAAATTTATTAACTGCACCAGAAGGTAAATATACCAGTCAGTGGAAAGATTTTGTTTGGGTGGTGATTCAAAGAGAAGACAAAGTGGGCGTTCGATTTAGAAATCTAAAAGCAAAGACCTTATTGGAATTTAAAGGCATTGAAAGATTTCCTGTAGATGCAAAATGGCGTATTAAAGCAAAAGTGATTCCTCAAAATCAAAATCCTTTGATGATCATGAATGTGTTAGGACAAAACACAGCGCAAAAACATGGGGGTCAATTGGTCTTTGAAATCGATGGCAAAACCTATCGATTGGATGCCATAGATGAGGGTGGAATTAGATTATTCGTGACTTTTGCAGATGCCACTTCTGGGAAAACAACATACGGGTCGGGTAGATTTATAGAACTAGAGAAGCCAGATGCCGAAGGATTTACCTATATCGACTTTAATAAGGCCTATAATCCGCCATGTGCATTTACTGAATTTGCCACCTGTCCGCTTCCCCCACCACAAAATAGGTTAAGCGTAGCCATTCCTGCTGGCGAAAAAAAATATGGACAGCATTAAGCGCTCCATTAACTTTGGTGCCAAATGCAACAGTTAGCACCATCCAATCCGCCCATTATTGCCGTTATCGGACTGGGCTACGTAGGTTTACCCTTGGCTTTAGCATTTTCTAAAAACTATCAAGTGATTGGTTATGACTTGGATCAAGCAAGGGTGGATGCACTAAAAAAAGGAGAGGATACAACATTAGAAAGTACATTAGAAACGCTTAATGCTGCTACAAATTTGGTCCTAACCAATGAACTTGCAATGATTGCCAGTGCAACAGTATTCATTGTTACTGTGCCTACCCCAGTAAATGCAGATAAAAGTCCCGACTTAAGTTTCTTATTATACGCCTCTTCACAAATTGCTAGTGTATTAAAGCAAGGAGATATTGTGATTTATGAAAGTACAGTGTATCCTGGTTGTACCGAAGAGGATTGTGTTCCGGTGCTTGAAAAAAATTCAGGCTTACAATTTAATGTAGATTTTTATTGTGGTTATTCTCCAGAGAGAATCAATCCAGGTGACAAGGTCAATACTTTAACAAAGATTCAAAAAATCACTTCGGGTTCTACACCAGCAATTGCAAAGTACATCGATCAATTGTATGCAAGTATTATTACTGCAGGCACTTATGCTGCACCATCCATTAAAGTAGCAGAAGCGGCCAAGTCTATTGAAAATGCCCAGAGAGATATTAATATTTCTTTTGTCAATGAACTGGCATTGATTTTTGACAAATTGGGCATCGACACCCAGGAAGTATTAGCAGCTGCAAGCACTAAATGGAATTTTCTACCATTTAAGCCAGGCTTAGTTGGAGGGCATTGTATTGGCGTAGATCCTTATTATTTAGCACATAAAGCAAAAGCTGTTGGCTATCATCCACAAGTGATTTTGTCTGGGCGTGATGTCAATGATCAGATGAGTACATTTGTAAGTCATAAATTAATTCAGTTATTAGCACAAACGGGAAGGCAAATTCAAGGCGCAAAAGTGTTAGTGCTGGGGGTCACTTTTAAAGAAAATTGCCCTGATTTCAGAAATTCAAAAGTGTTTGACATCATTGATCAACTTAAAAAAGAAGGGGCTGATGTTGCTGCTTTTGATCCATATGCCAACGCGGTAGACGTATTTCAAAAATATCAACTGCAATTGATTACCGCATTCGAACAATATGATGTGATTTTATTAGCAGTGGCACACGATTTTTTTAAAGCATTGGATTATGCATCATTAAAAACAAGTCCAGATGCTATTGTATATGATACAAAGGCGTTTTTAGATCGTTCTATTGTCACTGCAAGATTATAAGCATAAAATATAAAACCTATGATAGAGTCAAAAAGATTCGGTTCCAAGAAAGCATTAATTGATATTGATGAAACCATCTGCTTCTACTCGGATAAAAGAGTGTACGAACTAGCGGAGCCTAATTTTGATAATATTGCTAAGATCAATCAATTATTTGATGAAGGTTGGCATATTACCTATTGGACAGGAAGAGGAGAAAGTTCAAAAAGAGATTTAAGGCCATTGACTTTAGAACAATTGACAAAATGGGGCTGTAAGTTCAATGATTTAATTACCGGATATTGTCCAAACGGCGGCGCAGTAAAACCAAATTTTGATTTGGTGATTGACGATAAAGCAAAAAGAATAGAAGAACTATAAGAAGCATTTTATAAATTAAATCAATCGCTTTTTATATTTTCAATTAAGAAAAGACAGAGTCTGCTATTTTTCTTTTTCTTGCAAAGGGTAAATAGAATAACCAGAAATGCGCGATGGCAGCTACCTCAAAACAAATGAGGTAAAATGGCCATGCTCCAATGATGAATGGATTATTGGCCGATGGAGGCTCCCTTAAAAACATATAGTTTGTTCCAATAGCATAGTTGAGGATGCCCACAGATAAGACTACTAATTGAGAATAACCAAAAATAACCAACCAGGATTTTGGTCGAGGCACAAATCCATTGTGCTTGATGACATACAGCACTACTAATAATAAACCAGCGTGCTCAATAAAATAACTATAAAAATTATAGCCTTTAACGCCATTGTTAAATTCTGGTGTTAGTAGCGCATGAATACCGCCTAATAATCCCCAGTAGTAAACAAATTCTCCTAATAATTGATTTTTAGTAAATAGGTAGATGATGCATAAAAATGTACTAATGCTACATAAATGCGCAGGAATATTTTGTTGAATATTCCATGAGCCAGTATAAAAATTATAAAATTGCTCAATACCTAAATTGGCAATTAATAAGGCAGCAATAAAAAAATCGTAATGTTTGATTTGAATATTTTTTAGGTATTTAGGCACTTGAATCAATAAAAAGATACTTCCTCCAATCCATAAAATACTTTCCCACCAAAGTGGAGAGAACGTGGCGAGTGTAATAGATTTTTCAAACTGCATGCTGCAATTTACACCAATCTGAGTAGATTCTATCGACTATGGTATTAAACTAGGCGATTAGATTTTTTTTGAAGGGGTTGAATACCTTAAAAAAATTATCCATTAATATAAAATCTATTTGATTATGCCTGCATCAGCTTGATCTATTGTTTTTTTATAGATGCAAAAAAAATATATAAACCAACAGGAGCAAAGACAAGTATTTATTTGTGACCAACAAGCCATTTACGCTATGGGCTGTGGCCAATTGGCAAAAGCGCATCCTATGTGTAATGGGTATCGCATACTAAACTCCTTAGACGAAGTAAGCAGCTTCCATTTTGGCTTAACCCAAGGTTTATTGATCATTGATTGTGCAATGTTTGACTTTGATTCACAAGCTGTGAAAAAGAAGATCAAAGCACTACAACAAGTTTTTCCATGTATTATTTTGTTGAATAAGGATACCCCCGATTTTGTACTCTACCAGTTAATTGAACTCGAAGTAGATGTCATTGTTTCAAGAAGTATGTCTAGCCTTGAGTGGAATAAAGCGGTAGAAATGGCTTGTCAGCGCAAGGTCTTTTTTTGTCATGATACCGCAGAACGTGTTTTACAACTCACGCAGGTTATGGATAAAATTAATTTAATCGAGCGCGTCAACGCGCTAAGTCTATATGATAAATATATTTTAATTCGTATTTGCGAAGAAGCTTCTAGTAAACAAATTGCTGCAGAACTAAACCATAGCAAAAGAACCATCGAAGGTCATAGAACTAGACTCATGCAAGTTCTTGGTGTCAAAAATGTAGCAGGCTTAGTTAAAATTGCTTTAATCACTAAACTTTATGAACACTATCTTTCTAATCCAGGATGGTATGCTAGTTTTTTGTTGGCCAAAACATCTTCTTGATAGTAATGGATGGTTTTAAACTGTCCGTTCACAAATCCATAGGCTTGGTCTGTAAAATTTTTGCTTTCAGCAAACCTGCTTTGCCCACCTGTGATAATGGTTTTTGCATTTAGTCTTTTTCCAAATTCTACTGCAGCAACAAAGCTATTACCAGTGTAGCCGTAACGCTTGATGGTATTTGGATAGCGTCTACTTTCAAAAGAAGGCAGTGAGCCCCACTTAGAGGATGATTGATTAACAGCTAAGCTCGGTAGGTTGTCATTGAAACTTGCCCCTGGAGCTACTCTTTGAAAACGATTCATGGATCCCCAAGTAATCTCCCATCCACCATACCATTTTTCGAATTGATCTAAAGTGGCTTCTAATAATTTTATTTTAGTTTCAAAAGCAACCTCTTGGTCCATGCGATTGTATTTTAAAACAATTTGTGTTGCTGCTTCCTCTGTGTTTGCAGGAGGAATGGTCGCACCCCATTTGCTAGCCCATTCTATTGCGATGCTTGTGGCAATTGAACTGGAGTCAGCAACATGATCCCAATTCGCTAAATAGTCAATTGCTTTTTTGGTTCTTGGTGCAAGTGCTGCTGTTTTTGCTTTTTGTATAAAAGGAGGTAATAAAATATCAAAGGCACTTAATTTTTTATTATACCCTAAAGCAATGAGTTCGTCTAAATTGATTTTATCTATTGTAGACAATAAGGCTACAGCAGTAAGCCCTCTTCCGTTTTCGCCGTCTGGTGCCATATAAGCAGGGTAGTTAGATGCTTTTGGACTTTGATCACCTGCTACTGTAAATGGCGTTGCATTGCAATTTTGCAACCATCCATTGGAAGGATTAATACTTTGAACAATTTCTTTTAAAGGATGCACGCCCTGCCAGTCAGTTGCTTTGATACTTCCATCAACAGGTAATGTATAATCAAAATTTGGATTGCGTTTAGGCATAAAATTCCCATGCCAATAAGCGATATTACCTCCAGCATCTGCGTATACTGTGTTGTTGCTATTATTGGCTACTAGTTCCATTGCTTTTGTATAGTCTGCTAAGCTTTTTGATTTTGTTCTTGTCCAGCATTCCATTAAGGCCTTTAAGGAACGATTGTTTTCTTGTAGGCTTAACCATTTTCCTTTTTCCATGCCCATGATAGGGCCATGGTGCGTAAAATAAGTATCAAAGGATTTTGATTTTATAATACCATTTTCTACATATTGGATTTTGATATTACGTAGCCCAACTTTCTTTTTTTCTTTTTCGTAGGTATAAAATAATTGATTCTTTATTTTTTCTGTTTGTTCTTCATACACATCTGCTACATCGGCATAGCCACTTGTATGCATCCATCCGCAATTTTCATTAAAGCCTTGATAAATAAAGAACTGTCCCCAAGTCACCGCACCATATGCATTTAATCCTTGCTCGCTCACCATATGCATTTCTGATCTAAAATAAAAAGGTACATGCGGATTGATATACAACATGGCATTACCAGTACGACTATGTTTTGGTGCAATCGCAAATCCATTAGAACCTCTTAGGGTCTTGTCTTCCATGTCATAATTGGTCTGTTCAAAAATTGATTTTTGAACAGGCATCGTGGTATTGATACTGACTGCATTTTGATTAGAATATAATTGTTGACCATAAAAAGCTTCAACATGTTTTTCGGTGATACCAGCAGATTTTGTTGGGGAAACACTTCCGTCTGTCCACATCAAATGGTACCAGGGCTTAAACTTTTTAAGTACCACTGGTTTTACCTCAGGGTGTTTTGATAAGAAGTAATTAATACCATCGGCATGCGCTATTAATAATTGCTTAAACCAAATAGGGCTTCTTTCAAAATCTTTCACGGCCTCGGCGCTATCTTGGATGAGTTGCATCATCAGATCTTCATAAATGACTTTAGGCCCTTCCATTTCGGCACGTCGTCCTAGCATTTCTAAAAAATTCTTTTCTATCTGCGGAAAATTCTCTTCACATTGCGCATACATCAATCCAAATACGGCATCGGCATCCGTCTTTCCATAAATATGTGGGATATCCCATTCGTCACGTATGATGGTTGTTTGTTTGGCATGTTGATTCCATCTTGCAAGTTCTGCACTTGTTGGTTTTTGCGCAATTGAGGCAATAGCAATCCACACCAAACTACTTAGTAACATTATTTTTTTCATACAACGATTTTTAAATTATACCAATCCCCATGTTTTAATTCTTTCCAAATTGATTCGAGCACATTCAAGTGGTGCAATCCCTTGATAAGATTCTTGTTCAATGATAAACTGTTTTGTACCACCTATTGCCTTGGCTAATAAGCATACCGCTTTTGGATCTACTAAGCCATTGCCTAAAATGGTACTATCATGCTGGTCGTTCATTTCACCAACTGGAACTTTAATTTCATCCTTTACATGCACTGAAACAAAACGGCCTGGATATTTTTTGATCCAATCCATGCCCCTTGCACCAATGCCAAACATATTCCCAAAATCTAATTGGTGTATCACCAATTCTGGATCGGTTTCTTTTAAGATAATATCATAGATCAATTGGCCATTCACTTTTTCAATAAATTCAAAATTGTGGTTATGGTATCCAAATTGCATGCCCGAATCCAGACATAATTCCCCAGATAAATTAAATTGTTCTAACTGATGCATCAATGCATCATAAGAGGTTCTTACTTTTTCATCGATCCAAGGACTAATGACATAGTCTTGTCCAAGTGTTACCGCATCGTCGATGGTGTATTTCCAAGCATCTGTAAATGCCTTTTTTTGATTATCCCAATGGCTTGCATTCAACGAAGTATGACCACTTGGCATTTTCATACCAAGGTCGTCTAGTATTTTTTTAAACTCAATTGCACTGTAGCCATAAAATTTTCGGTTGGAATAATTAGCATGCTCAATATATTGGTAACCCATTTTAGACAAGGCCTTTAAGGTGCCCAATGGATTTTTAAACATGTCCTCACGCACAGCATACAGCTGAATGCCAATTAGGGTTTTTGCATCGGCGCTTGTATTTTTTGACCACAATGTACTTGGGGTCATACCAATACCTAATAAGGCGATCCCAGTATTTTGTATAAATTTTCTTCTTGAATTTTGCATAGCAATTAGTCTTCTACTTTTGTGTTTTTAATTGGTTTTTTATCCAAGTATTCTTTGCGATCTACTTTAGAATTACCTGTCACCAACTCATCTAAATTAGCACCATTGTAAAGACGACCATTTTTCATCACATACTGAATGCTATTGGTATTTTTGATGTCTTCTAATGGATTCTTATTTAGAATAATTAAGTCTGCTAATTTACCTGCACTGATACTTCCTAAGTCCTTATCCAATCCTAAACTTTCTGCACCTAAAATAGTGGCTGTTTTCAAAGCATCTAAATTACGCATACCGCCAGATTGCATTGACCAAAGTTCCCAATGGTAACCTAAACCTTGTAATTGACCATGGCTACCTACACCTGCAAGACCACCTGCTTCAACAATCTGCTTCATACTCTTAGCATGTTTTTGAAACACATGCTCTTCTGGTAAGAACCATGTAGCACGTCGTCTTGACTTGCTTGCTAATTCTTCGTAAGGGGTATAGTATTGCATTTTTGCATCACCATATACATTTTCGGTTTCGTAAAAATAATTTTCTGCCCATGGTCCACCATAAGAAACTAATAAAGTAGGTGTCACTGCCATTTTAGAATTAGCAATTGTTTTCACCACATCATTGTACAAAGGATAAATTGGTAAAGAATGCTCATGACCAGGATAACCATCCAATAAATTCGTCATATTCAATTTAAAATCTAAACCACCTTCTGTCGTAGGCATTAATTTTTGATTTTTTGCTGCTTGAATCACCCATTGTCTATGCTTACGGTTACCTACTAAATACATTTTAATGTACTTGGTATTGTAATACTTACTGTATTGTGCTAGCACTGATTCTGCTTGTGCAGAGTCTTTTAAATTATAAGACCAATAACCCACACCAGGGCCAGTTGAATACACTCTCGGACCTACCATTTTACCAGCTTCTACTAAATCGCTATAGGTTAATACATCCGTAGTGGCAGTTTGTGGGTCACGTGTTGTGGTCACACCATAGGCTAAATTGGCTGCGTAAATCCATACTTGATTTTTGTGAATACCCCAGCTAGGCCACATATGAGAATGTGTATCTATAAATCCTGGAACCACAGTTTTACCTGCAAGGTTCACACGTTTTGCGCCAGCAGGTACTTTGAGTGAGCCAGATTTTCCAACTGCTTGAATTCTATTTTTTACAATTAAGATGTCTCCGTTGTTGATCACCTGATCTCCATTCATTGTAATGATTCTAGCATTGGTCAACAACACTGTTGTGCTAGGCATATCATTTTCATAATACACTTTTACCCAAGTCTCACTCGCTTTATATTTTGGTGCTTCTTTTTTATCGTCTTTTTTAGCAATATTGGTGCTGTCTTTTTTAGTTGTATCTTTTTTAACAGCAGCTTCTAATTTTTTTGCAGCAGCTAAGCTATCGTCAAAAGCATAAGCGGCATCAACATCATAGGTGAAATGCGCTGCACCTAAACTCCAATGAATGGTTTTGCCATCTGCTTGCCAGCTAGGAAATTCTCCACCAATTTCAGTTAACAACTTACTAGGGAATGCAGCATTTTTAGCATCCGCAACAGAGATAGAAACTGATTTACCAGATTTTGGAAGTGTAACAAAATAAATATTGTTGTTCACTTGCGCAATCGCTGCAGATCCCTTTGGTGATAATAAAATATTATTCGCATTAGAAGGTGGATTGTTTTCTTTTGCAGCTTCGTCTGCGTCAAATACTTCTGGAATGATACAAGGGTCAGCTAAAGGCTTGCCACGATGCTCAGGCACACTTCCAAATGTAGTGATACCAGAAATTTTTGCGATTTCTTTTTCGTCACCGCCATCCCACTGAATTGAAATCAATCTACCACGATTGTTTAAATAAATACGATCATCGTTCAATGCAAAATGTGGATTGTATCTTCCATTTGCTTTGTCAATTAATTTTTCATTGCCAGTGGTCAAATCAATCCAAGCCAATTCATCTTCTGCATCATCATAACTAGGCTCAATGGCATCCTTAAATTTTTGAGCACTGGTTTTATTGAAAACTAATTTCTTACCTGTTGGATCAATTGCAAGACCTTGGTACAAAGCATTTTCTTTTGTTATAATTTTTTCTGAACTATTATTTAAATCAATAAAACGAATAGCACCACCATCGGGATTCCAAGTTGAAAAATAAATACCATTTCCAGCTGGATTCCAAACTGGTTGCGCTTCGGTGAAATCATTTTTTGTCAAACGCTTTGGTGTACCGTTTGGATAGTCCATCACATACAATCTATTTAAGACTGTGAATGCCAGTTGCTTTCCATTAGGAGAAGGCACCGCATCTCTTATCTGCGTTGCCATTGTAGCAACCGTATCCTTGATAGGATATTTAAATAACACTTCTGGGCCCATTTCGATTTTTGCATCTACTGTATATGGGATTTCAGTTTGTGTAGCAGTTTCGATATCTATTTTATTTATTTTTCCGCCGTAAGAAGCTAATAAGTATTTGCTATCTGGCGTAAAACTCATTGTTGGCAATACACCTAATACAGCAATGGATTCTTGGTCATCTCTTTGTACAGGATAGGCCAACCAAGCTTCTTCGCCAGTCGCTAAATTTCTTTTTACCAATCCAGTTTTATCTTCATAACGCGTTCCATACACCAACCATTTCCCATCCTTAGATAATACCGGTGTAAAAGCCGATCCATATCTAGAAGCAATGGTTCTGGTTGTTCCTTTTTCTCTATCATATACACCAATACTATATTGAGGCAACATGGCGTTGTAGTTCCAAGCACCATTGCGCGCACTGTAATAAATATAACGACCATCTGCACTCACGGCAGGATCAATTGTTTTTAAGGTAGCAGGTGCGTCAATTAAATTAGTTCCTGCACCACCATTCTTATGCATCAAATACAATTTAGTATTACGACGTCCTTTTGTATACACGATATAATTTCCGTCTGGTGTATAAACTGCACCTGGAAAATTATTGTTTTGCTCTTCGGTCAAAGCAAGGGTATCTTTTTTCTCTAAATCTATGTACCATATATTTTCTGCACCAGAGCGGTCAGATAAAAATAGAATGCGTTTTCCATCGGGGCTAAAACTTGGATGGTTATCGTAAGCCATACCCTTAGTGATAGCTGTTGCTTTTCCGCCTTCCATTGGGATACTATATATATCACCCATCAAATCAAATAAAATGGTTTTACCATCTGGGCTAACAGCTAATGAAGTCCAAGTGCCTTCGTTGGTCGTAAAGTCAAATGATCTAGTTGCTTTTAATGGCAAACCTTTAAATTGACTAAAACTAGTGCTGTCTTTTTTTAGACTTTTTTTGTCCTGTGCTTGTGAACTGATTAAACCAAGCGCCATGAATAGCGTCAAAGTAATTATTCTCATATTGATTATTTTTTGAAAGTTACATCAATCCAATAGTTCTCGAAAAAAAATGAAACTATTGGAGATAGCCGTTCATCAAATATTCTGATAATTTTAACTAAAAACTTAGGTAGAAATGGGCTCTCTTGACTAAAGTTCGACAACTCAATCGTATATTTGTATTATGAATAAACAAAAATTAGGGCAATTTATTTTTATAAGTTGCTTATTATTAGTTAGTTACGTTGGATTTGCACAAAATTTAACCATTCAGGGTAGTTTAAAGGATAGTATAGCAAATAGAGCCCTTAATTCAGCAACCGTTTCATTGGTCTATGCAAATGACTCTTCCTTGGTTAGTTTTTCAAGAACGAATGAGGCTGGGGTTTTTAATTTCAAAAATGTGGCACCTGGAAATTACTTGATTTCTGTTTCCTATGTAGGCTATATCCCAAAATGGGTGCCTGTTCTAATTGGAACAGATAAAACTGTGGAGATGGGTTTGATTTATATGAACGATGTGAATACGATGAGCACAGTAACAGTGACTGCACGTAGACCACCTGTTGTGATTAATGGAGATTCAGTGGAGTTCAATTCAGAAAATTTTAAGACTGCACCGAATGCAGTAGTGGAAGATTTATTAAAAAAGATGCCTGGGATGGAAGTAGATAAATCTGGTGGTATTACTGTCAATGGAAAAAAAGTGACTAAGGTTTTTGTGAATGGAAAAGAATTTTTTACGGGCGATCCGATGATGGCTACTAAAAATTTACCTGCAGATGCGGTAGATAAAATTCAAGTGTACGATCGTAAGTCTGACCAAGCCATGTTCACAGGTATTGATGACGGTTCAGAAGAAACAGCGATTAATTTA